>QHQV01000363.1 GCA_003219945.1 Verrucomicrobiota bacterium
GCGTTCCCCAACTGTTTACTGCCCTTGTCGATCCCAGAAAAAAGGCGGAGTCGATCCTGTCGGCCTTGCACCCAGTGGGTGGCCTCAGTGTGATGTCGTTCAAGTCTCCATTGGGTCAGCCTAATTCGAACGGCCACATCCGAATTCGTTTCTAAATTTACCCGCGCAAGTAATTTAGCGGCCTCTTGCAGATTACCTTCGGCCTGGTAGATGCTGGCTTTTAATGCCATTATCGACACTTCATTTGGGAGAATATCCAATGCCCGATCGTACAGCTTTTCCGCTGTTGGGAATTGTCGAAGCGCCGCATATGTAAATGCCACTTCAGTGAGTAACGCCGTATTCCGCGGATTGAGAGCGAGGCCCCGCTCCCAGTAGGCAACACTTTCATCCCAGTGTCCCTCACTTCGCGCAATGGCCCCGAGCGCGTATAAGACCTCGCTGTTACCTGGCAACATTTTGCTGACGCGTCCAAATGTCGCTTTGGCCAGCCCGTAATCTTGCAACACCCAATATTGATAGTAACCGGTGAAGAGGAGGGTTTCGGGTGAGTTCGGTTGCACTCTCTGCGCATTTTCTAAAGCTTCCTTTGCCGCATCGCGGCGAGCGGCAGTTGTGTCGCGGCGGTTAGAGTAAAGAAGCGCGTGCACACCAGAAAGTCGCGCCCAAGCGAGCGCAAAATTTGGGTCAAGCCGCACCGCCAGGTCATAAAATTCAATGGCTTTGAACAGGGCATCGCTCGAGTAATTGCTGCGCGCTTCAAAAGCCAATCCACGTAAATAGGCATCGTAAGCCTGCGGATTAACCGTGGGCTTAGCAGCCAACGCTTGCTCCTCACGGCCAGTCAGCTTCGCTTGCAACGAATCCGCGATTCCTTTAGCGATCTCGGTCTCGACGCTGAAAATGTCACTCAAGTTCCGGTCATAAGTCTCCGCCCAGAGTTGTGAGCCGGTTTGTACGTTAACCAGGTGAACGTTGACCCTCACCTGATTGCCTGCCTTCTGGACGCTGCCCTCAAGGATGTTCGCCACTCCAAGCTGTTTGGCGATTTCAGCGAGATTGCCCGGTTCGCTTTGATAACCCTGAGTCGAAGTGCGCGAAATCACTTTCAAATCCCCGATCTTGGCGAGACGCGTCAGAACTTCTTCCTGGATACCATCGGCGAAATAAGCGTTATCCCGGTCGCTGCTTAAGTTTTGAAAAGGCAAGACCGCGACGGATTTGTAGATCTTCTGCCAGATGGATCGTGGCAATAGAAAAAATCCAGCCGAAGCAGAGATGATGACAGCCAAGGCGATGAGCAAAATGAGATTTCGTCGCCGATGAGCTCCTGGTGTTGTTGGCGTGCCCTGGATTCCTTGCGGCGTGATGTCGTATGCCCAAGCGAGTATAAGCGCGATCGGAAAACCGATTAACAAAAGGACAATCACGAGTCGCAAACTCCAATTCGGCAATTCCCATGCTGGAAACGCTGCCGATGCGATTTGAATCAAAAATCCTGCGGCGACGATATAAGCCGCGGCGACACGATAAACCTTTCGCCGCTGCAACTCCTCGAAGAAGCCGCTCATGATATAGATGGGCCCAATTTGATCATAATCTCACGCCCGGTGTCCGACCGGCAAATACCTGGCCAAAGCGATGTACTCTACTGAACCAGTCATGGCAGTGGTTGTAATGAGGTCCAGGAACGCGAGATTCAGATCGCCTCGCGATGGTGGTGGCGACAACTATGAACTTCCACTGGTTCGACCTGGCAGGATTCATCGGTGTTCTGCTGATCGTAGTTGCTTATTTACTTCTGCAACTGGATAAACTCCCGAGCTCGTCGCCGAAATATTCACTGCTGAACGCAGGCGGAGCACTGCTGATAATCGTTTCGCTCATTTTCGCCTTCAATTTGTCAGCGTTTATCGTGGAAGCGTTTTGGTTTTTGATCAGCTTGCTCGGTTTATGGCGATCGCTCGTTTCCAGAAAACATTCGAAACTTCATCACCACTGACCGGAATGAATCCGGGTAAACGATGCGCTGCGGGAGACGTCAGGGTAGTCGCCGTTTGATGTGGGATCGCCGGGATCGTATTCCCAGAGCCGCGACGGATCACCGAAGACGGCGCCGATCGCGCTCGGGCCAGATCTCAGGATAGCTGAGCAGCAGCGGCATCAGCGGCACGAGAGTGAGTAAAGTTCGTGCCCGGCCCTGATGAACATCGCGATTGCACGCAGGATCACGAGATAGAGATCCCAGCGCACCCGCTGCATCGGGCTGCGACGCGAACTCGCTAAGATGCTGCGAAATCGGCGGCGGCCTGATTGCGTCGCGGTTGAGCTGGTTGGCTCCGGGGACTTTGGCATCGCGACTGACTAAAGACAGGTCGACGGCAGCGAATCAATCCGCTTCGAAGCGCGCAGTAAGATTTCGGCGTTAGCGCGAAACAAGACATAACGCCAGGCTGATCGCAATCACATCTTCACAAACGGCGACCACGAGGTCCTTAATGCCGAAATTGTTCAGTAAACGTCTTCTGACGCTGTAGCCAACAAAAGCGCCGACAATGCCCCCGATTCCACCGAGCAGCGCTCCCGCGAGCAATGATTTCCCCACCGCAGCACAGAGACATGCGCCACAAAGGCCGCCTGTAATGATGCGCACGATTAACGGTCCAGGCGAAGTACGTTTCGGAATCATCGGCAGTTTGTCTGCGACTAACTCGCCGAGAGCGAACAGGGAAAATATCGCGACCGCCGTTGTTGATCCCATGAACGCAAGCGGTGAGCCGTGCAGATTCAGCCAACTGAGGTGCGCGCCCCATGCCACGACAGCGGGCGCGGTCAACGAACGGAGCCCGGCCACAATTCCGATTCCAAGAGCGAGAAGGAACACGTAGTTCAATGCGAGGCTTCTATTATGGCTTGCGTCTAAAGCAAGCCCTGTGCAACGGCACGAGAATGATCATGGAGAAATAGATCCAACCGCTCCACTCGATTTGCGTTCTCGGCAGGTATAGCGCCAGCACTAGCGAAACAAGTCCGACGCCGACCGGGATACTCCATCCGGTTACCTCATGAAACGTCATTGCTCGTTCTCGTGCGTTCAACTGCAGCGGCTCTCGCAATTGCCACGCACGGAAATTCAAGAGCACCATCTCCAGTGCGATAGCGGTGAATCCCAAAGCAAAAACCGCGAACAGAGCGCGGACTTGCGATTCGGAATGCGCGCCGAGCACATGACCGACTCGACCGCCGCTGAGCAAAAACCACATGGAACTGAAAATTGCTTTAAGCGGGTAGATGTAGATCAACATTGTGACAATCATCGCCCAGCTAATAAAGATCGACGCGCCATCCTCCAGGCCGTAACGCCGGCTCCACAACCAATGTCCGCGCCAAAAGATTCCAATTACAATAATGCTAGCCACAAACGCCGGCACATTTTTAAAAGCGGCCAGGAGCGTTTCGATATCGTCGGGGATTTGCTGCGTGGCGATCACAAGCATAGTGATTGCGAACGCAAATGCTGCATCGATGAAAGTTTCCAGCCGCGTCATCGCAATGCCGCGCAAGCGAAATCCGCCTAGCCGTGGAAGCGCATCCAAGTCCGGCGGCAAACCGGACGCGATTTCCTTTGCGCGCTCGTTCATCTTGCCGGCGATATTACCGCAATTCTCAGTTCTAAGGAAAGCTGACAGCTTCCCTGCAGAGACGCGTTCAATTCTCGACAATTTTTTGGACTCAGTCACAATGGCGCCGTGATTACTCGCCAGGGCATTCGACGAATGCTGTCGTGTTTTGTGCTGAGCGCACTCCCGTTCTTGTGGCCGACGGTGCTGTCTTCGGCCGCGACTTTAGATGACCTAAAGCAATTGGAGATCACTTGCTACGTTCCATCATATCTGACGCGGGGACTCCTGTTGCAAAATGTCGAGATCACGTACGACGGGATCCAGGAGAATGAAGATCAGAATCACCCGTTGCCACTTTACTCAATTCAATATGGAAATGGCTGGAACGCGACTTTCACCATCGAGTCGGCGAGAGAAGGTGTCGGCGACCGAAACATCATGGCCGACGAAGAGAACGCGGAAGAAACTGAAATCAAATCGCCTTTCGGCCGCATGTATCTGATTTACCGGCCAAAGGGCAAAGATGGCCGTAAGGACGAGATCATTGCGAACTGGGTAAGCGACCCGAACATGAACGACGAAAAAGGCAAAGCCCCGGACTCCCATCCGGTCCTTGGCCGGTTTCACGGATTTTCTGCAACCGGAATGACTGTCACCGAGTTCACCAAAATCATTCAATCACTTCACCCGATCGGGAACGACAAGGCTCATACGCCCACATTGACCGCTAACGCGCCAGCACCGGAAAAACCTGCAGCGGAAAAGTCTGCGCTAAAGATTCACCCGAAAGTTTTCAACATGATCGATTCCTGGGTCTCGGATGCGGAGAGTCCAGTCGCTACGGAAATCAATCTGAATGCGGTAGAGAAGAATGGAAACCAGTTCAATGAAGATGGGCTGAAGCAAGACGGCGACTGGCTAATTTATTCCTTGCCGGATACCGGCGGATTCATGCGCTATCGCGTGCTCGAGGCGAAAGGCAACCATTACAAAATCGAGTATCAGGAAAACGGCGGCGGCACACTTACGACAGCGTCCACAATCGAGTTCGACATTGAGAAGCGGCACATTCGTCTCAACGGCAGCCCAATGACGATTCACGTGCTTCGCGTAACGTCTTACAATCAAAAATAAATAGCGGCATCCACCCGCTTTCGCGCACATCGTCACACAAAGGCAGCTTAATTAGCCTTGTTTCTCACCCAGTTTCTTAAGTGTTTGCTGCACGCTGCGACGAGTTTCGCCGCGGTATTCTTCAGTATCGGTCCATGATGACGCCGACACGGTATGAGCATCCAGAATGGCCATTGCCTTTTCGGTCCCGCGCTATATCGGGATATCCTCGGGACCGCCGCGCTCGCCCTTGCCGTTTCTCCCGAAGATCGGTGTAGAGAGAGATAAGCAGTGACAACAGCAAACAGCAGCTTCGTGGTTTCTTCATCTTTTGATTCCGTTGGATTTGCTGGGGCGGGGATTCATTACCGCCTCAACGCGACGCGAACATTTCTGATCACTTCGCCGCCTTCAGCACTCAAACGGCGCGCTAATTGGTTTTATTCACGTTGTCACCGAGCTGCTTGAGTACGTCCTCTAAACTGTTGCGAATCTCACCTCGCCGCTGCTCCGTGTCGGACCAAGACGATAAAGGTGCCGCATGAGACTGACGTGCCAGGTCTTTCTGTCCATCTTTCAGGTAAGCGTCGGCGAGGTTGTAGTGAGCATCCGCGGAATCCGGATAAGAAAGCAGATTCAGCTTGAAGATTTCGATGGCGGTCTTGACGTCGCCCTCGCGCTGGTAGTCCTCGCCGATGATGTCCACGGCAACCTCCGGCCACAACTGCGCCTGCGGATCTTTTTTTCGAGCTTCTACTAGTTGCTGCTTTACCTGCATCGCCCCGCTGGGAGTCTGAAGCTGGTTCAGGAGCGACGCTGCTGCCAGAGTGTCGGCTGGCGCGTGACCTGGCGTCTTGATCAATGTGGTGACAAACCATTGCAC
>QHQV01000501.1 GCA_003219945.1 Verrucomicrobiota bacterium
TGAAGGTTGACCTGAACGAGGACAACGCGGTCGACGCCGACAAAATGTTCACGATTCTCATGGGCGATGTCGTCGAGCCTCGCCGGCAATTCATCGAAGACAACGCGCTAAACGTGCGCAATCTCGATGTATAAACGAGATGGGAGGTTTGTTTCATAAGCTGCGTCATCCGCGGCGTTGTTATGTGGTCTGCACGATTCCTCGTTCGGGCAGCAATTTGCTCACGGACGGATTGCGCGACACCCGCCGAGCGGGGATGCCGAAACAATTTTTTCTGCCTAAGGCCGAAGCTCGCTATGCTGCCGAGCTCGGAATTGATCCTTATGCCACGTACGTACGCGGGATCGTGAACACAAAAACAACACGCAACGAGGTGTTCGGTTTCAAGCTGATGAGTTGGTATCTGGACGATTTCCTCGCGCGTTTGCGAGCGGCTCACGATTTTGGAAATTCTAAAACAAGCGACCACGAGTTGTTGTGCAGCGCTTTCCCTCGTCTTCGTTTTCTGCGCATCGTGCGACGTCACAAATTGCGCCAAGCGCTGTCCACGGCTCGCGCACTTCAGACAGGACTTTGGAAAGTGCAGAAGGACAAAAGCATTCTGCGAGAACCGCAGTTCGATCCAGACCTGATCGAGCAGTCACTGCACGAAGCCGAACGGCAGGAGAAAATCTGGGACGATTTCTTCCGACGGATCGAAATCAAACCGTTGAAAGTGGAGTATGAAAAGCTCTGCCATGACTATGAAAGAACGATTCACGCAGTGCTGAATTTTCTGACAATCAAACTTCCTGCTGGCGCGCATGTCGGTCCACCTGTGACGACGCGCCAAGCGGATGAGATTTCGCGCACGTGGGAGGAACGCTTTCTCGCGGAACGTCCTTCGGCATACTCGCCAGCTTCTGGCTAAACCAAATCATGTTGAATAAGTAGAGCCCATCAACGTCGCCGAAGAGGTGTCGCGATCATTTCTCGATTACTCGATGTCGGTCATCATTTCTCGCGCATTGCCGGATGCACGCGATGGACTCAAGCCATCGCAGCGGAGAATTCTCTATGCTATGCACGACCTATCGCTTTTCCCGGGGCGGCAGCACCGCAAATGCGCAAAGATCTGCGGCGACACCAGCGGTAACTATCACCCTCACGGCGAAGCGGTGATTTACCCCACGCTCGTCCACATGGCGCAAGCGTGGGCGATGCGCGAACGGCTCGTCGACGGCCAGGGGAATTTCGGATCCGTCGAAGGTGATCCGCCGGCGGCGATGCGGTACACCGAAGCGCGCATGACGCATCTCGGCGCGGCGCTGATGACCGACATGGATAAGGACACGGTCGATTTCGTGCCGAATTACGACGAAACGCGCACCGAGCCGACGGTCTTCCCCGCAGCTTTTCCGAACCTGCTCGTCAACGGCGCAACGGGCATCGCGGTTGGGATGGCGACGAATATTCCGCCGCACAATCTGAGCGAAGTCATCGACGGCGTCTGCGCACAAATCGACAATCCCGATATCACGTTGGACGAGCTCATGCAGCACGTGAAGGGTCCGGATTTCCCCACTGGTTGCGTAATCTGCGGCGTCAATGGCATCCGCCAATATTTCGAGACTGGTCGGGGCAGCATCAAAGTGCGCGGCAAAGCAGGCGTAGAAGAACTCAAAGGCGGCCGCGAACAAATCGTCATCACGCAAATTCCGTATGGCGTGAACCGCGCCACGCTGGTCGAGCGGATCGCGCAGTTGGTGAACGACAAAGTGCTTACCGATATCAGCTACGTCGGCGATCAGTCGGACGAAAACACGCGCGTCGTCATCGAACTCAAACGCGACGCCAATCCGAAAGTCATCATTGCCAATCTCTACAAGCACACCGCGCTGGAGAGTTCATTTGCCGCGACGATGTTGGCGATCGATCACGGCCGGCCGAAACTGCTGCCTCTTAAGAACGCTAACGCGGTCTACATCGATCATCGCCGGGAGGTGGTCCTGCGCCGCACGCGATACGAACTGCGCAAGGCCGAAGAACGCGCCGAAACGCTCGAAGGTTATCTCATTGCACTCGCGAATCTCGATGAATTCCTGCGCATCATTCGCGGATCAGCTAATCGCGACGAAGCGCGTGTGAAACTGCTTGCATTCGAATTCACGAAACGCCAGGTCGAACAACTCGGGATCCTGATTCGCGATCCTGCGCGCCTGACCGATGGCCGCTACGCATTCAGCGAACAACAGGCGGACGAAATTCTGAACTTGCGCCTGTATCAGCTGACGGGGCTCGAGCGCGAGAAAATCGTCAACGAATACAAGGACCTCGTCGAGACTATTAACGATTTGCGCGACATTCTTGCCAAAGAGCAGCGCGTCTTCACCATCATCAAAAAAGAACTACGCGAAATCCGCGACAAATACGGCTCCCCTCGCCTAACGGAAATTGCTCCCGACGAAGCGGAGATCAACATCGAAGACCTCATCGTCAACGAGGGTTGCATCATCAGCATTACGCACGCCGGCTTTATCAAGCGCACGGCGGTGAGCGCGTTTCGCGCGCAGCGGCGCGGCGGCAAGGGCGTGATCGGCATGCAGACGCGCGACGGCGCCACCGAAGAGGAGGAGGGCGATTTTGTCGAGCACCTCTTCGCAGCTACCACGCACGATTACCTGATGTTCTTCACCGGTACAGGACGCGCTTACGTAGAAAAAGTTTACGAAATTCCCGAGATGGGGCGCGCGTCAAAAGGGCGTTCTATCGCGAACATCCTTGAGCTGAAGCCCGACGAAAAGATCGCAGCCACGATTCGCGTCCAATCCAAAAAATCAGGCACAGGGCCGAATGCTGTGGATCAAAC
>QHQV01000364.1:0-5336 GCA_003219945.1 Verrucomicrobiota bacterium
CAGACGCGTGACTACACGTTTGTCACCCATGCCTTCTCAAAGGAACAAAGCAAAAAGATCTCGACATTCCATGGGCTCCCCAATCACAATCGGCGCGCCGCTTGCAAGGGAGGATTCTATGAAAAAGCAGCTTAATCCAAATCTTAAAGCGCAGGTTCTTCGAAGTGCGATTTTCCTGCTTCTGCTCCTCGCCGTCGGTGTCATCATCGCATTTGCGTTGGGACAACGGCTAACCGCTGCGTCCTCCCTGAAACAGAACCCAGCGGGGATCCCTTGCACGGCTGGCTGGTCAGCCGGTCCGGATATGCCAAGTACTGGCGTCCGCATGGTTGGCGTCTTCTTCTATCCAAATTTCTATGTCATCGGCGGCCGCAGCATGGATGGAGTGGACACCGATTTCACCCACCCGTTTGAATATGATCCCGAGTCTAACACCTGGACAATCAAATCCGCCATTTATCCCGACGATCAAGTGAGCAATATGGCTTGCGGCATACTCAGCGATTCGGGAACCCCTTACATCTACTGCGTAGGCGGCTCCGCGGGCGGGCAGACCACAGCTACTGATCGGGTGTTCCGCTACAATCCTGTTGCGGATGTGATCGAAACCATTCCTTCCCCATGGCCGGGTGATGCTGATGGGATAACTCTGCCCGGCGGCTTCGCGGTTTATAACAACAAGCTCTATATCCTGGGCGGTTCCGGACCAATACTGTAATGACCGGCGCGATTTGGGAGTTTACTCCTGGAACTAACACGTGGTTGCTGAAGAACGCCGTGCTGCCCGTCTCACGCGGATATATACCAACCCTCGCAGTCTATGACTTCAAGGTCGGAACCTACCTCATCTATACTGGCGGTGGCAGCGACTGGAATGGCACCACGCTCGTGGATACCAACGATTCGTTTAAATATGACCCGATAGCTGATTCCATTGGTACCATCGCAAGCATCCCACGAGCCACAGCCGAGACCCGAGCGGTCCCGTGGGCATTTCCAAAGTTGCCTCAAGAGATGCTTGTCATGGGCGGGGGGAGAACTCCACCTAACCCGTCGGACGAAGTAAACGTCTATTTTCCGTTCACGAACGGTTGGGGCACGTACGATCACTTCATCACCGCGCGGCGCAATTTCGCAACTGACAGCAACGGCGGCTGCGACGGGTTCTTCGGATATGGTCACATCTGGCTGGCAGGCGGCTATGGCAGCGACGGCATGCCGCTTAGTTCGATGGAGATCTACTGTAATCCATGCGCGCCGCCCACGCCAACTGCAACAGCAACGACGCCACCTCCAAGTCCGACGGCGACGGCAACAGTCACGCCACCGCAGCCATCACCGTCTCCGACAATAATCGATACGCCAACCCCCACGCCTACCTCGACGCCGATGCCGCGCGTTACTCCCACACCGCGGCCTCGGCCTTCGCCAGCACCGCGCCCCTAGGGTTTGTTGATGAAAAAGAAAGGCACTACTCAATCTGCTCGGTTCAATCTACGCGTTTGGATTTGCTCGGCTCTTATCTGCCTACTCGGCATAAGCGTTCACGCAAACATCATCACGGTCACAAACACAAACGACAGTGGCCCTGGTTCACTTCGCCAGGCGCTGACGGATGCGAATGACGGCGATACGATCGAGTTCGCAGTGACTGGCACGATTGGGCTGACGAGCGGCGAACTGCTGGTGGATAAGAGCATCACGGTCTCAGGACCAGGCGCTGAGAACCTTGCTGTTAACGGCAATAACCAAAGCCGTGTCTTCCACATCGCTTCTGGCCAAACCGTGACCATTTCCGGCATGACTATCACCAACGGCCACGTTAGCGATAGCGGCGGAGGTATCTACAATGACCACGCAGTGCTGATACTCAACGATTGCACCATCGGTGACAACTCAGCGATCGGCAACCTCGGTGGTGGTATCCACAATGACGGAAACAACATTGGTCATGCCACGCTACAGATAAACAACTCTTTAATTACTAAGAACACCGGCGGCATTTACAACGACGCGTTGCGGGCCGGCACTGCAACGTTAGTAATCACCTACAGCACTCTGTCGAACAATAACAATGGCGAGGCTATTAACAACGACGGGTGGTCTTGCACATTTTGCGGAAACGGCACGACGAGCGTTCAAGTAATCAATAGTTCCATTACGGGCAATCCAGGCGGTGCGATCTACAGCGACACTGGACGGGAAAATTGCGGGGGTTCTTGCCCCGTCACAGTGTCAATCACTAACAGCACTATCAGCGGAAATGGCGGTGGAGTGCACAACTCGACTCTGTCAGAGACAGTGGTCAGTAATAGTACGATCAGCGACAACGGTTCCGGCATTTACAACGATAACGGTGCACTTGGAGCGAGCGTCTTCAATACCGCCATGAGCAATAATGGCGTGGAGATCCAGAACTTCAACGCTCCAGTCATCGTGGCCATGTCAGACACGATCTTCAACGTCAGCCCCGCAGGACATAGTATTCTCAATGATTTCGGCACCGTCACCTCTTACGGCTACAACGTTAGCAGCGACGACGGTGGCGGCTATTTGAATGGCACCGACAATCAAATCAACACTCATCCGATGCTTGGCCCTCTTCAAAACAATGGAGGACCCACTTTCACTCATGAGCTGCTGAAAGGCAGTCCTGCGATTGATACAGGCGATCCCAATTTCACTCCACCGCCATATTACGATCAACGCGGGCCCGATTTTTTGCGCGTCCGCAATGGTCGCATCGACGTCGGCTCGTTTGAAGTCCAGGCAGGTACGACACCAACGCCAACGCCAACTTCCACAGCGACACCTACACCGACTCCAACACCGACGGCAACCGCAACTCCTACTGCTAGTCTGTCGCCAACTCCAACACCAACATGTACAGCAAGACCTTCACCGACCCCGAGACCGCAACTAACACCTAGGCCGCGTCCTACGCCGCCACCACGCCCCTAAACTGTTTATGAAAAACAAACTCACTAATCAATCCGCACCTGCCCGCCAGCCTGCTCACGAAAGCTTTCGGAGTAGCCTCGGCGAAGGTGGATTCTTTCGTCCCCGTGTATTACTAAGTCTGCTTGTCTGCTTGGCGGCGGGATGTTTCGTCGCAAGTGACGGACTGCTGGCTTTCTTCCGTACTGATGCGCCTTCGAACCACCCCGAAAGAACAATTACATTCGCAGAACGCGTAGCTTATCAGCGGGCAATCGAAGAAGTTTACTGGCGTCATCGCATCTGGCCGAAAGAACGCCCCGACCCGAAGCCATCTCTCGACGCTGTGATGTCTCAGGCGCAGCTCGAAAGCAAAGTCCAAGATTATCTGCGCAAATCGCAAGCGCTAGAGGATTACTCGCAACAGCCGATTACTCCCGGGCAGTTACAGGCTGAGATGGGTCGAATGGTAAAGAATACAAAGCAGCCGGAGGTCTTGCGCGAACTCTTTGAAGCGCTGGGGAACGATCCTTTTGTGATCGCGGAGTGTTTAGCGAGGCCAACGTTAGCTGAAGGATTATTGAGAGAGATTAATACGAACAAGCGACAAGTTCACAGACTAGCGCAAGGCAGCTCGCAGGAATTGCATGGGCGTAAGGAGCCGCTCGAGTCCGGGCGAGCTACATCACAAAAGCAGATGACAAAGCCGGTTGCAGCGGCAGGTAGCTACAGGCTCCCAGACATCACCTCGAATAGTGGTGGAAGATACAATCCCCAGACCGACAGCTGGCTGCCCACAAACGGTGCGCTCACCAGGCGAGCCAGTCACACCGCAATTTGGACTGGCAGCGAAATGATCGTCTGGGGCGGATACGATGGGACGAGCTATACGAATACTGGCGCGAGATACAACCCCGCCACGGACGGTTGGACAATGACGAGTACGATGGACGCACCGTCGGCACGACGCCAGCACACAGCGGTTTGGACAGGTACTGAAATGATCATCTGGGGTGGGACTAATGACAGCACCGGCGGAAGATACAATCCGGCAGTGGATATGTGGACAGCCACTAGTACGACTAAGGCACCATCTGCTCGAACTGGCCACACGGCGGTGTGGACTGGCAATGAAATGATTGTCTGGGGCGGAGGCACCTACCCCAGCTATAATGATACTGGCGGCAGATATCATCCTGGCACAGACACCTGGACAGCCACCAGCCAGACGAATGTACCTGCTGCCCGAACCCTTCATACTGCAGTATGGACCGGCAGTGAAATGATGGTCTGGGGCGGGTACGGCGCTAGTGGCTCCTTAAACACGGGCGGGAGATACGATCCAGCGGCGAACAGTTGGACGGCTACGAGCACTACCAACGCACCTACCGGACGGTCCGGTCACACGGCAATATGGACGGGCAGTGAAATGATCGTCTGGGGTTCAGGGAACACCGGCGGCAAATACAATCCGGCCACTGATACTTGGACAGCCACCAGCACCGCCAACGCGCCAAGTTCCAGATCAAACCACACGGCAGTCTGGACTGGTAGCCAGATGATCGTCTGGGGCGGAAGCATCTTTTCTTATCCGTATTACGCGAATACCGGTGGGAGATACAATCCCGAGACCGACACTTGGATGGCCACCAGCACCAGCGACGGGCCGAGCGCGCGAGCTGCACACACCGCAGTGTGGTCCGGGAAGGAAATGATCGTCTGGGGCGGATTCTTTTTCGATATTTCTGCGGGGACTTATACCTACTTCGATAACGGCGCTAGATACGATCCTGAAGCCGACAACTGGGTAGCTACCGGCGGTGCTAGCCGGACAAATCACAAGGCGGTCTGGACTGGCAGCGAAATGATCGTCTGGGGCGGTACTAATGACAGCACCGGCGGGAGATACAATCCCACCACAGATAGCTGGGCGGGCACTAGCATCATCAACGCGCCCTCCGCTCGATACTATCACACGGCAGTGTGGACTGGTACCGAAATGATCATCTGGGGAGGTTATCCCTTCGGCTCGGGGTTTCCTCTGAACACTGGCGGCAGATACAATCCAGCCAGCGATAGTTGGGTAGCTACTAGCGCGACTAACGCGCCTGAGGGTCGAGCGTCGCACACAGCAGTTTGGAGTGGCAGTGAAATGATCGTCTGGGGCGGCGAAACCTTCATGCATTTCGTGAACACCGGCGGTAGATACAACCCCAATACAGATAGTTGGACGCCTACGAGTACGGCCAACGCCGCCGGTGGTCGAGTGCGCCACACAGCTGTGTGGACCGGTACTCAGATGATCGTCTGGGGAGGAGCGCTTGATGGATTTGATATCACCGATACGGGAGGTCGATATGATCCGAGCACAGACAGTTGGATGGCGACCAATATGTTAA
>QHQV01000364.1:5353-11949 GCA_003219945.1 Verrucomicrobiota bacterium
CTGGACCGGTAATGAAATGATCGTCTGGGGCGGAACTACCATTTGTCCTCCGTGCTACTCCTACACCGGCGGCAGGTACAATCCTAATACGGACAGTTGGACAGCGACGAGTATCATTAATGTCCCGTCTAGCCGATACGACCACACAGCAGTTTGGACCGGTAATGAAATGATCGTTTGGGGCGGGTACAGTCAGTATGAGGGTTCTTTCAACACCGGCGGCAGATACAGTCCCGCCGCGAATAGTTGGACGAGTACAAGCATCGTCAACGCTCCCGCTGCTCGATCCCAACATACCGCAGTCTGGACCGGAGTAGAGATGATCGTGTGGGGAGGGATAATACCGGGACCAACACCAATTACAACAGCTACTCCGACAGCAACACCCACAGCCACCGCTACAGCCACATCTTCGCCGACGCCCCCGGCGACACCAACGCCGAGAATTGCTCCAACGCCCAGACTGCGTCCCACGCCGCCACCGCATCCATAACTATCTATGAAAAGGAAACGCATTCCCCAATTCGGCTCGTTTACCCTGCAGCTAGTCCTTTGCTCAACGCCAGTCTGCTCGATGATCACGGGAACACTGTTGGCTTTTTTTCATCCCGAAGCGTCAGCGAAAGCTTCTCATCCCGCAGGCGCGGCACTGACGTTTGCAGAACGCGTCGCTTATCAACGAGCAATTGAGGACGTTTACTGACGTCACCGCATCTGGCCCAAAGAACGGCCCGACCCCTAGTCATCACTCGACGCGGTGATGTCGCAGGCCGAGCTTGAAAACAAAGTTACAGACTATCTCCGCAAGTCACAAGCGCTGGAGGCCGCCTAGTCCGACGCCCGCGCCAAGACCTATCCCGCTCCGCGATCTCATCCAACCCCACATCCGCGCCCGTAGGGTAGGCGATTGAGGTCAATCGCCCCTACCTAATGCGCGAGTGATGCGGTTGAGGCCTTCGGCGAACATTTCGGTATTAACGCCCATGCCGATGCGAAAGTGATCGGACATTTCAAAAAAGCGGCCCGGGACGGCTGAGGTGTCGAACTCCGATCGCAGGCGCTCGAGAAAAGCGTCCGCGTTTCTTCCGCTGTCGCAAGATAATCGCGGGAACGAGGTCGTGCCCCAGTTGGTCTCAACCACAGAGACCGCCGATTGCTGCGCGAGAAATTCACGGAGCGATTTGCGATCGGCTTCCACGATTCGCCGAGCTCGTTCACGAAGGAGATCGAGATGTCGGAATGCAGCGACGCTGAGCAATTCTCCCAGATGAACCGGTGTGGCGCTGTAAAGATCGTTCAGGCGGCGGATTTTCCATGCGAGATCAGGCTGCGCCAGAATCCATCCGCATCGCAGACCGCTGACCCCATAGACCTTCGTTAAACTGCTGGTGACGACGAATTGCGGCCCGAGGTGAAATGACGTGCGCGGCGTATTCTCGTAAACGGCGTCCAGATAAACTTCATCGACGAGCATGAATGCCCCGATGCTTCGCGCCGTATCCCCGACTTCGCGCAAAACAGAATCGGGCGTAAGCACGCTCGTTGGATTATGCAGATTCGTGATCACGATCAGGCGCGTCTTCGGCGTCGCGCAACGGCGAACTTCCGCGGCATCGATCGTCCAGCCGTTTTCTTCCGGGCGCCGAAAACGTTTCACGTTCGCTTCGAGATAATGGGCGATGTCCAAGATCGGTCCGTACGTCGGATGTTCGATCAAAACTTCGTCGCCGGGTTCAATGATCGCGGCCATGGCGAGATGATTTGCCATTGATGTGCCGGCAGCTTCGACCACGCACTCGCGACCGACGCCGTGATGCGCAGCGATCGCTCTCTGCAACGGCGGATAGCCGTAGCTGTTGTCACCGTTGATTTCGAGCTCCTTGACATCAATCGGCAACTCGCGAAAAGGAAAAGGAGCCACGCCGCTCGTTGCGAGATTGAACCGCGCACGGCTCTGCGTCTTCGACCAATGCATGTAATCGGAATGCTTGTGTCTCATGAGCGTGCTCGTCTGAATCTGCTCCAGAAATAATAAACTGGCAGCCCGGCCAGCATAATGCACAGCGCGATCGCGCTATTTCGAGGTGAAGCGATGATGGCGCTGAGGACAATGGCTGCGCATGACAACACGAACAGCATCGTCGTGAACGGATGACCGGGGACGCGGTAAGTAACGGAGTCCGATCCAATTTGGCGCCGGCGTAGGATGAAAAGCGCGGCCGCAGTCATTCCGAAAAATATGAAATCGACGGTGACTTCAAAATTTAGAATCTCACCATACGTCCCGGAACAAGCGATAATGATTGCGGCGAACCCCTGAAGAATGATTGCAACGACCGGCGCCTCCGCTTCTCCGAACAGTTTCCCTACGCTAGAAAAGAAAAGTCCGTCGCGAGCCATCGCGTAATACACGCGCGGAGCAGTGAGCATACTTTGGCTGAGGAATCCGAGCGCGGAAATTGTGATGGCGAACGCGATCCAACGGGCGCCGCTTTCGCCCAGCGCCACCCGCATAAGATCCGATGCAGGCGTTGTGGTTGCATCGAGTCCAGCCGGACCAAGCACTCGCAAACACGCGACGTTCACTGCAAGATAAAGCGTTACAACGCCAGCGACACCTAACAACAATCCGCGCGACAGGTTGCGGCGCGGATCTCGAATCTCAGCAGCGACAAAAGTGGCCGTCTGCCAGCCACCGTACGCGAACGCAATCGGGACCATCGCCGCGCCGATGCTTTTGAGAACATCGAATGAGAACGGTCTTTGGACCAACGAGCTCGATGCATCCGGCGCATGACCACCAGCAGCAAATCCGATTATTACCAGCGCCGCAATTGCGACAATTTTCAGCAGCATAAGAACGCTCTGGACATTGCTACCGGCGCGCGCGCCGAAACAATTGATGCCGGTCAACGCGAGCAACGCTACGGCGGCGATGGCGCTCTCGTTCCAAGCTATTCCAGTGAGGGTGCGAAAGTACGAGGCGAAAATCACCGCGACTGCGGCCATGCCGCCAGTCTGCGTAACCAGAAGCAGTCCCCATCCATACACGAACGCGACGGCAGGATGATACGCCTCGCGCAGATAGGCGTATTGACCGCCGGCCGCGCCGGGCAAACGCGTCCCAAGTTCAGCCCAGATGAATGCGCCGCACATCGCGAGCAACCCGCCAAGCACCCAAACGCTGAAGATCAGAAAAGGCGTATGCACGCGGTGCGCGACCTCGGACGGGTTGGCAAAGATTCCCGCGCCCACGATGCCGCCCATCACGATCATGGTCGCGTCAAATAAACCAAGCTGACGGTGCGGTTTATGCGGTGTTGTCATTCCGAGCGGAGTCGAGGCTGCAACGCAGCCGCCGGAGGCGGAGAGGGGCCAGACTTTCCATCCCGTGGTTTAGCGCTTACGTCGCGTCGCGGGATGTCTCGACTTTTGCTCGACATGACGATTGAGAGGCGGAGAGCCTTCTCATGTCAACGCACCGTCAGCTTGTATATCCTAAATTCCGGCGTCGCCTCGATCAGCGTGGAGTTTTGCAGGAGATACTCAGCAAACTCAGGATACGACTGCAGCCACGAAAAAGTATTCCTGGTGAAAACAAAATGTGTTGTTCCGCGGCGCCGCAAGCGCTCAAGATTCTCGATTGCCTGTTCGCTGTCGTCCGGGTTGCCGTTGTAAATCGCGTTTTCCTCAAGGAAATGCCAGCCCTTGCGCTCGGCATAGTAAAAGATGGTCGGATCGCCCATGTCCGCGGCCACGATCAATGCATCGGACGGTGTCAGTTTTTTCACTTCCAGACCTGCATCGCGAAGTTGCGCCGCAGATGATTCATAAAATGGTCGGACACAGACGAAGGCAGGAATTAGGAAGCTGACTGCAAGCACGATTGACGATGTGATTGCAGCAAAGCGCGAAGAGATTCTGGACCCGACAAAGGCACATCCGGCACCGGCAAAGGCAGCGGCGATCGGAACCAGCGGAAGTTGGTACCATCGGTGGCGATTCCCGTACCCGACAACGACGATAAAAACAATCATTGCAGCTAGCCACCAATGAAAAAGACGAGAGTAGCTTCGATCCCGCGACTGCGTGACGAACAATCCGACGAGCGCCATCGCTGAGAGAGTCGGCGTGAGGCTGGATACCAAACTCTGTTGCGCAATGTGCGAATACCACGAGAAAGATTCGATTCGAATTCCGCCGGCGCCGAAGAAATGATGGGGATAAAACGTTTCTACAATTTGATGCGCGTGCCAGTACCAGATCACAGACGGTAGCAGCGCGATCGCTGTAAAAATCGCTGCTGCGCCAACAACTGTACGGCGTTGGACTCGTTCGACCCCGCTCAGTCGCTCTAACGAGCTACCTGTCGATATCATTCGCGTCTCCGCGGCTCCATTCTGTGAAACGCCTGGTGTCCGATACAGACGCCCCACAACGATGTAGGCCAGCGGCACGACGATGACGATGCTCGTGATTTTGATGAGAAACGACAGCGAAAGTGCAATGGCGGCTACGAGGAATGACGACGATTCATTATGCTCGACATACCGCAGAAGAAGATACAACCCGACAATCGCAAAGCTAAGCGACGGCACATCGGGCATGAACGACCGGCCCGCAAAAATATTTACTGGCGCAAAACTATAGAAGAACGTCGCCCAGACCGCTGCCGTGCTTCCAAAGATCTCCCGGACGAGCAAAAAGAAACATGGCAGTGAAACCGCGAACAAAATGACCGCCTGAATTCGCCCCACCCATTCGTGTATACCGGCAAACTTGTAGCAAAGCGCTGCGATGAATGGCAAAATTGGAAATTCGGTTCCAACATAACCGGGCGCATTGCCCGCCCAATCAATTTGCGGATAGGCGAAACGAAATCCGTTTTGCAAAAAATTGCGTGCAATCGCAGCAACATCGCTTTGCCGCCAGCTCCAGTGATCGACGTAAGGCTGACTAATCAAAATCAGCCGCGCCGCCACCGCGAGAATCCCTATCACGATCACGAGGTTCGTCGCTCGGTAATCGCAAGGAGTTGCAAGAGCTTTCGCGCATGGAAGGAGGTATCGGCTTGGCGGAGATCCACCTCTCCCCTCACTCAAGGGGAGAGGACTGAGGTGGCGCATCCCGCAAGCGTCTTGACAAGCGAGGTAAAGTCAATCGGGTAGAGTACTCGCGCAGGACGCGCTCACATGAAATCAACGGGTCGTGTTTGTTCTCCGGGACGCGCCGGATTTTTTGCGTTGATGCTGTTCGCCGCGTTTGGCCTCAGCGCAGCGCGCGCACAGAACGAACCGATCCTCGTGCCTGACGCTGTCGATTATCAGAAGTTACTGGCGATTCTTCCGGAGCCGCCGTCAGGTTGGACTGCCGATAAGCCGGAGGGTTCGACCGAAGACATGGGCGGATTCAAAATCACGAACGTGCATCGCGATTATCACAAGGGCGGGGGGGGAAAGGCGCCGAGCGCTGCAATCAGCATTCTCGATTCCGTTTCAAACCCTGATTATGTGAGCGCTACAACCGAAGCGTGGAAGAGCAACAGCGACACGAGCGAAGGCTACGCCAAATCGGTGAACATTGATGGCAATCCCGGGTTCGAAACATTCGAAAAAGACACCAAGCACGCTGCGCTCTGGGTGATGGTCGCTGATCGTTATTTCGTCCAGGTCGAGTTGCAAAACCAGGAGCCCGGCGAATTGCAAGAGTGGATCAAGCGCGTTGATCTCAAGAACCTGGCCGCGATCAAATAGGCTGTAGCCGCCGCTCTGTGGGGGCTTCCAGTTTAAACACGCGTTACTCTCGCGCTTCGCACAGCGAAGCGGCTACAAGTTATTGCTTTCGGCTTTCGCGCTGCATCGGCACAAAGCGAACCGGTAACGTGGCGCTTTCTTTCAGCTGCCCACTTTTCTTTTCGAGCAGATAAAGCTGCTGGGCGAATTGTTCGCCGACGGGAATCACCATGCGCCCGCCGTCTTTCAGTTGATCGACAAGCGGTTGCGGAACCTTCTCGGGCGCGCAGGTCACGATGATCGCATCAAACGGCGCCTCTTCGGGCCAGCCTTTGTAACCGTCGCCCATCTTGACATGCACATTCCTGTAACCCAGGCGTTGTAGTGTTGCTTCCGCACTTTTCGCGAGCGGTTCGACGATCTCGATCGTGTAAACCCCTGCCACGAGCTCAGCTAAAATCGCCGCCTGATAACCTGAACCGCTCCCGATTTCTAATACGTGATCGCTTGGTTTCAACCGCAGTTGCTCAGTCATGAACGCAACAATATATGGCTGCGAAATGGTCTGATCGTAACCAATGGGCAATGGCCCGTCCTCGTATGCGTCGGATCGCGCATCCATCGGAACAAACTCCTCGCGCAGCACCTTCGCCATCGCTGCAAGCACGCGTTCGTCCTTGATGCCGCGTGGCTTCAACTGTTGCTCGACCATCCGCTAACGCTGCGCTGCGAAATCGGCAGCCGTCGCGACCTGTTGGCCACAGCCAGTGGTAGCGATCGCAGTAAGAAGCAGACACTGCGCCAGAATTCGCATTTGCAGAAGATAACGCCGCACGCGCGGCTGCGAAAGGAGCGCTGCGCCTT
>QHQV01000001.1 GCA_003219945.1 Verrucomicrobiota bacterium
GAACTGGCCAAAGTAGATAAACTTTATCCGAATCACAAAGGCTATGTCCTTGTCGGTCATAGTATGGGGGAATTGCTTTCGGAGGCGCAGGTTACGAGCATGACCCGCGCTGATTGGGAGCAAACACTGGGGGAAGTAGGCATGCAGCTCTTCGCCACACTGCGACCGGCGGATCTTGTTGCGAGAGCCACGACTTTCAAGGCCAACCCCCGGATCAAGCGGGTCGTCTTCATTTGTACGCCTCATCTTGGGAGCAAAATGGCGTCAGGTGGCATCGGCTCATTTGCCATAAAGTTGATATCGCTTCCGGTCGACCTTGTCACCACGATAAAAAGCGAGATCCCTGAGGAAACGCTGAGGAAGATGAACAATGGCCGGCTCCCGAACAGCGTCAGCAACCTTGCGCCGGACGCGCCGTATCTCGCGGTTCTGAACAAGCAGTCAATCCAGGCGCCCTACCACTCG
>QHQV01000002.1 GCA_003219945.1 Verrucomicrobiota bacterium
CTGGCCAGCATTGCTATCGCGTGGGCATTTGGCGCGGCATGGTATGACGCTCCATTCGGGGCGGGCAATCGGATTGCGGCCGCACTGGTCGCGACCAGTTTGCTCATGGTCCTCCTATTTGTTAGGCCATTTTTGCGAAAGTTTCTCATCTTCCTCGTGCTCTTTGCCGGAGTGCTCACCTGGTGGCTGACGCTTTCTCCCACAAACGATAGCGACTGGCAGCCGGACGTGGCCAAGCAAGCATGGGCCGACATTCAAGGCGACGAAGTAACATTTCACAACGTACGAAACTGCGACTACCGGACCGAGACCGACTACACGCCGCGTTGGGAGACGCGCACCGTCCGCATCTCGCAGATCACCGGCATCGATCTCGCGATTAATTACTGGGGCTCGCCCTGGATCGCGCATCCCATCGTCAGCTTCCAATTTGCTGACGCGCCGCCGCTCTGCTTCTCGATCGAGATTCGCAAGAAGCTTGGCCAAACCTACTCGACTATCGGCGGGCTCTACCGGCAGTTCGAACTCATTTACGTCGTAGCCGATGAGCGCGACGTGATCCGTCTGCGCACAAACTATCGCAAAGAGGATGTCTATCTTTATCGTACGACTGTTTCGCCAGCGCAGGCGCGCCAACGATTTCTTGAATACATCAATTCCCTCAACACCCTCCGGACTACCCCGCGTTGGTATAACGCAATCACCACCAACTGCACCACGAGCATCCGCACACAGCATCCACGCAATGAGCGCGTGCCCTGGGATTGGCGGATCCTGCTCAATGGCAAAGGCGACGAACTGATGTATGAGCGCACTGTCATCGTGACCGGCGGATTTTCGTTTGCAGAGCTAAAGAGCCGAAGCCTGATCAACGCACGCGCTCGCGCCGCCAACGACTCTCCTGATTTCTCAAACCTGATCAGGAAAGATCTGCCTTTCACAATTCCATCCAATGCGTCACGGCAATAGCGCCATTCGGGGTCATGGGAGAATTCTTAACAGTTCGCGAGGAATCGCGGTACTCGCGCTTTCTGTTACTCGCGATGCGCGCGTGGTCTCGTCTCAGCACCATCATCAGCTGACACTTGACGCAGAGTTTTTTGGTTCCTCGTCGAGCAAAATCGGACCTTACAAGCTGACTGGTTGGAGAAGCTGGAACTGGAGCAAAGTTTGAGGATTGACGACTGTCGTGCCGGCGGTATGTCCATAATGCGCCTGGCGCGCGGTTTGCGGTGGACCGTGCGGTGCGACGGGGCTCGTCTTCAGTGCGACCTTGCGTCCGTTCATTGAAACAGACGTTAGCTCTACAGCGAGCGGCTCGGACCTGCGCGGATTACGACGAGAAGAGCTGACTTTCCCAAATGCTTTTGTTCCAGCTTTCAATAGAACGTGCCCCTTGACCGAAACGTCCTGAGCGATCTTTGCCTCGAAGCTGCTGCCCACGCCGTCCTGCGAAGTGATCAGACTAACTGTGGTTACTGGGATCGTCGTTCCAGCGGGGATTGTAGCGGCGTTCGCAGATGAAGCGGCAACACAACCGCAGATTACAGCGATGACTGAACTGCTCTTTATTAGCTTCATAATGACTCCCAAGGTTGGTGTTTGGATTTTTCAAGCAGGTGTCTCGTAAGGTGGCTCGTCTGTTGCGATCGGGGTGACCTGCAGCGGCGGATTGATCATCTGGAAGACAACGGCTGCGATCACGCCGGCGGCGAAATTTGCCACCAGATAGATCCAGATGTTCGCCCAATCGGAAATGCCGAGAATACTAATGCCCAAAGCAACCGCCGGATTGAATGCGCCACCCGAAATATCACCGACGGCAAACGCGCCGGTCATGACGGTCATGCCGATCGCCAGGCCGTAGAACGAGTTTCCTGACGTGCCTTCAGCCGTAGCCGAATTCAACACCACATACACGAGCGCGAATGTGAAAAGAAATTCCGCAAGCAACGCGGCGCCAACGTGCGGCGCGATGGGAGTCACAGCCACACCCGCACGTAAAAACTTACTCACAAGCAACGCAGCGACGGCAGCACCGGCGAACTGTGCGATCCAGTACGGCACTGCGTCGGCCGCTTGCAGCTTACCACGTATCAAGATACCGACTGTCACTGCCGGATTGTAATGTCCGCCAGAAATATGCCCGCCGGCGTAAACCATCACCATCAGCGCCGCGCCGATCGCCAGTGGCGCGATGACTCCCGCGCCAGCGCCAATTCCCGTGCAGCCAATCGTTAGGACAAGGAAGAATGTTCCGATGAATTCGGCGATATACTTGTTCATGATTCAATTCTTACCCGACACAGGTTGTAAAAAGCAAGACACATCGGCAATAAGACTTTGGTCCTATCCCGAAAAAAGAAAATGGCAGTGCCGATACAAGATCCTGAACGCGAGAAACTGCTTTGTCTAAGCGACGATTGCGCCCTTCAAATCTGCTTCAGTCGCTCGAGAGGAAGGTCTAACCATTCCGCAGCTTCGGCGCGATCCCGGAAAACACGCACTTTGATCGGCGAGCCTTGAGTCAGCAAGGCATGCAGCCGCGCGTAATGAATCATTGTCGAATCGGCAGCAAGAATCGCTGACTTCACCGGCGGGTGCCCAGCGTAGGAAAGCCGTCGACAGAGAGAGACTTGAATGACGTATTTAAAATTAAGTTCCACTTCATCGGCTGCCAGACCGTCCAAAAATCGATTGAACGGCTGCTGCAGCTTGGCTTCGAGATCTTCGAGAACAGACACAACCTTTTTAACAGCCGCCTCGTCGATCACACCATGCGGTCGATAGATGAGGAGACGAATGTCTTCGTCAAACTCGATGTCAGGTAGAAGTTTCATCGCTTCTTAACAGCAGATCCTTTTTTGTTTGATTGCCGGTCTCATCTGTCGCTCGCGAGGAATTTTCGACGAGCCGTTCCAGCGGGACACCGAGCCATTTCGCGGCGTCTTGTCGTTCTCGAAATATTCGAACGTTGATTGGGGAATCCTCAGTGATTATGGCATGCAATTGAAAATAGTGGCCGATGGTAGAGTCCGTCGTTAGAATCGCCGATTTCACCGGCGGGCGATCGGCGTACGTCAAGACTCGGTACAGAGAGACCTGAATCACATATTGGTAATTCAACTCCACTCGATCGATTGCCGACGTGTCTGAGAACCGGTTGAACGGCTCCTTTAGCTTTGCCTCGTGGTCTGCGAGAACGCTAACAGCTCTGCTGACCGAAGCTTGATCCATTAAACCGCTTGGCCTGTAAATGAACAGATAAATGTCTTCGTGAAATTCGATGTCAGCCGGAAGAGTCATCACGCGTTACTTTTGTTCAGGCGATTTTTAAGGTCATCCCTTTTGAATCGCCCGCCAAGCGCGAATATCAGAGTTAATTCAATGAGTCGTGTAGCCGCCATCCATGACGAACGTCTGGCAGACGGCAAACGAGGCATGGTCCGAACAAAGAAATAGAACCATGCCTGCTATTTCAGCAGGTTCTGAGACACGCCCGATAGGCGTGTTCGCAACGAAGTGCGCGCTCATATTTGGATTATCGAACCATGCCTTGGTCATTGCGGTATTCACTAGTCCGGGCGCCAGCGCGTTGACGCGAACACCCTTATTTGCGTATTCGACGGCAGCCGCTTTGGACAATCCGATGACGCCATGTTTGGCGGCGATGTAGGCGCTAATTCCCGGCTCGGCGATCATTCCGGCAATTGACGCGTTATTCACGATTGCGCCGCCGCCGCTTTGCAGCATGTGCGCGATCTCGTACTTCATG
>QHQV01000003.1 GCA_003219945.1 Verrucomicrobiota bacterium
CAGAGCAGCTTTTTGCTGTCGGGCGACCATTTTGGCGCGTAGTAGTAGGTGTCGCCGCCATTCGTGATCTGTTGCGGCTCGCCCTTGCCGTCCTGCGAACGGACATACAGTTCGTTCTCGCCGGTCGCGTCCGAGTTGTACGCAATCCATTTCCCGTCGGGCGACCAAACCGCATCGCGTTCGTGGGCTCCTGAAGTTTTGCTCAGATTGCGAGGCGTCCCGTTCTTTGCCGGGACAGAAAAGACATCGCCGCGCGCAACGACGATCGTGCGCTCGCCGTCGGGCGCGAGGTTTACAGATTCAATATACTTAGCCGCATCGACCAATCCGCCGCGCCCGCTGTCGAAGTCTTCTTTGATGTCGATGGGCACAGGCGTGGCCTGGCCCGTGGCCAGATCATAACGCCAGATGTGACCGGCCTGCTCAAACACGATCGATTGTTTGCCCATCGATGGGAACTTGATGTCGAAGTCCGTGAAGTGCGTCAGCTGCTTTGTTTCCTTCGTTGCAAGATCCATAACGAAGAGATTCATCCGGTTGTCCCGGTCAGAAATGAAATAGATCTTGTTGTCCGGTCCCCACATCGGGCAGATGTCCTGCGCCGGATTGTTCGTTAGGTTTTCCGTGGCGCCGGTTTTAAAATCGTAAAGCCAAACGTCATCCGCCATGCCGCCGCGATAATGTTTCCATGTGCGGAATTCGCGGAAGATGCGGTTGAACGCCATCTTCGAATCGTCCGGCGAAAACGAAACGAATCCGCCGCGCGGCACCGGCAATTGTTGCGGCAATTCTGAGTCCAGACCTACGGCGAAAAGCGAGCCGACGAAATCGTCGAACGATCTCATGCGCGACCGGAAGACGATGAGAGGCTTGGTGTTTTCCCATGCCATCACAATGTTGTTGGGACCCATGCGATCAGAAACATCGTCGCGGGCCAATGTGGCCGAAGTCGTCAGGCGTTTCGGGACGCCGCCCTCGGCTGGCATGACGTAAACTTCTCTGTTGCCGTCGTACTCCGAACTAAAAGCGATTTGAGTGCCGTCCGGTGAAAAGCGTGAGAACGAAGTGTAACCCGGGCCGCTTGTGCCGTCTTTGCCGACGGTGTACAACTGCCCTGCGTAACAGAGGACGATATCCCGATCATTCGTGGTCGGAAAACGCAACACTCGCGTCGTGTTAGGCAGGTTTTGCGCCGACGCAGTTGTCAACGAGCAAACGAGCACCGTGACTGACAGAGAAAAGAAACGACAAACCATATTCATAGCGTAACAAGGGCGAAGTGAGCAAAGTGCCGTTGAACGCATCGGATGCAACAGCGATTTCATTCCCAAATTGGATGCAGTGCCGTGGCGAATTGGATTCAGAGTGAGCTGGGAATACAGATGTGTGGTCACCGAAAATTTCGGCGTGCACCAGCTCAGGCGCTAACGGTACTTAGCTTAAGATCGTGCAGGACGAGGCCCACGACAGTACACTGAACGATCGTTCATGGAATGGCTCACTGATCCGAATGCATGGATCGGACTGTTAACATTAACAGTTCTCGAACTCGTACTCGGCATCGACAACATCGTTTTCATCTCGATCCTGTCCGGGAAATTGCCTGCGCATCAGCGAAAGAATGCACGCCTCATAGGCCTTAGCCTGGCCATGTTCATGCGCATCCTGCTGCTGCTATCGATCACCTGGATCATGGGACTTACGCGTCCGCTGTTTACCATTGCCGGTTTTGAAGTCACCGGGCGCGCGATCATTTTAGTCGCGGGCGGCTTTTTCCTTCTCGTGAAAAGCACGCATGAAATTCATGACCACATGGAAGGAGAAGACGAGCAGCAGGAAGCACGCGCTGTGGCGTCAGTGCTCGCGGTCCTCGTGCAGATTAGTCTGCTCGACCTCGTGTTCTCGCTGGACTCGGTGATTACGGCTGTGGGGATGGTGGATGAGATCGCCATCATGATCATCGCAGTCGTTATGGCGATGATTGTCATGATGGTCTTCGCTGGCCCGGTAAGCGGTTTCGTTGAACGCCATCCTACAATTAAGATGCTCGCGCTTAGCTTTCTTCTTCTTATCGGTGTGAACCTCATCGCTGAAGGTGTCGGTTTTCACATTCCTAAGGGCTACACCTATTTCGCGATGGCGTTCGCGCTGTTCGTGGAAATGCTGAACTTCAAAATGCGATCCCGAAAACCTGCGCCGCGCGCGCTACAAAGCCGGCGACTGCAGAAGGCGATTGATCGAATTGAAGCGCCACATTAAATCTGTGCCTGTGTAGCCTCGGCCTCTGTGGAATTTAGCCGACGATTACTTTTTGGCACTAGTCCGCGGCTTGGTTAGAGTCACCCCTTTGAACTCGCACAATCATAAAATGTGGATGTGTGCTTTCCCAGGCAAGTGCCTTTTGCTTCGTGTCAAAAAAACGGTCGACTACAATCGCGTCCCGCTCAGCCCGAGTTCTGCCTAACGAGCGAGCGGCCTTCCGTTTGACGACGTCCGGACCGGTGTCCCTGGCCATACACTCGCCGTCACCAAAAGTAACTTTGCTGCCGTAAGGAATCTTTTTTGGATCGACGGCACAGTCGGTTTCGCGCAGGCGTGCACCATTCCAAGCTGCGGCCCTCCCTGAACCCTCGCTAGGCCAATAGACCGTGACACGCGCAAGGGCTGTGCGGTCGCTAGGGAAAGACTGGCAAGCAAAAGCTAAAACGAGCCCAGCTATCGTGACTAACCGCTTCATTCCATTATCCGATGATTCCCGCACGCACAAATCCGGGAGCAACGGATTAGCGAAACTGTGAGGTAATCGCTTCTTTATTAACTTCGGAACTGCGCAGTCGTTTGGCCCTGTGAACGGCTATTCAGCGACGGTTCGTTGCGTTCTCAATGTTTCCAGTCGACAACGTGCTCTTCCAGGTAGGCGTCCACCGCGCTGCCTATCGTCGGATAGAAGTCTGCGGCACCGAAGCGATCCAATAGCTCGAAGCGTTTCAGCTTGTCCTTGACCGGATCCTTCATCTCGGCGAACCGCAGCTCGACTCCCGATTCGGTCAGGGTGTGCTCGAGCTCGGCAAGCATATCAGCCGAAGTCACGTCAATGCTGGTGACAGGCTCGGCCGTGACGATGATTCGCCGCACCGGAGTCGGCGATTCTGCAATGGCGTGGAGGACGCGCTGGTGGAAGAGCTCGGCGTTTGCGAAGAAAAGAGGTGCGTCCCAGCGAAACAGCACAAGGCCGGGAATGCGACGCGCAACGGGATAGCGCTTGATGTCGTGGTAACCGCGAACACCATCGACTCGACCGAGCACTGCGAAGTGTGGCCGCCAGCCATCCCACAAGAACTCGATTACCGCGATGGCGATTGCGATGCCAATGCCATGAATCACGCCGAACACGGCAACTCCGACAAAACAGACAATCGACAGCCAGAATTCCCATTGCTGAATGCGGAAGATGCGACGCAGGTCTGCGAATTCGAACAAGCCGATGGCGGCGGCAATCACGACGGCGGCGAGCGCGCTACTCGGCAGATCCTTCAGCAGATTGGGAGCAAACATCAGAAGGAGCGCGACTGCGATCGCGCCCACAACTCCAGTGAACTGCGTCTTCGCGCCGGCCGCTTCGGCGACCGGAGTGCGTGACGAGCTGCTGCTGATCGGGAATCCCCGAAACAGGCCGGCGGCGAGATTGGCGGCGCCCAAGCCGATCATCTCCTGATTAGGATCGACCGACGTCCGGGTTTTGGCGGCGTATGTCCTCGACAAAACGCTCGTGTCCGCGAACGCCACCATGGCGACGGCACAGCCGCCGATTATAACGTCGTCGAGGTGAGCAAAACTAATCATCGGCAATGCAAACGATGGCAGTCCTTGCGGTAGTGGACCGAGAACTTTTACGCCGGCGGTGGCCTCGAGGCTCAGTATACCGACCACAATAGTCGCGGCGATAACTGCGAGCAGAAGGCCCGGGATGCGTTTGTAGGGCTTGAGCAAAAGAATCGCTGCGAGTGTGCCGGCGCCGACCGCGAACGACGTCAGTTCACCTGTCCACCGAGCACACCTTCGGTAATGCGTAACAGATCGCGCAATGGACCGGCGTCGTCGATGGAGAACCCAAGGAGCTTTGGCAGTTGGCTGATCAGCACTGTGAGCCCGATGCCGTTCATGTAGCCGTACCGATCGGCTTGGGGAGGAGCTCCGTTGAAGCCGAGGCGCAACACACCTATCAATGCGCACACCAGACCCGAGATGACCGCCATCATACTCGCGATGACTACCGCACGGATGGCGTCGCCACCTGACAGGTGGAGCACGACCGCGAGAATCACCGGTGCGAGAGACGAATCGGGTCCGAGCACAAGAATGCGACTGGGACCAAACACCGCGTACGCGAGCAAGGGCACAATCGTGGCATACAGTCCATAGATTCCGGGAACGCCCGAAGCCAACGCATAAGCGATGCCGACTGGCACCAGCATAGTAGTCAGCACCAGACCGGCCATCACATCGTGCGGAAAACCAGGCGGCTTTGTACTCGCTCAGGATCTGGAATCCCGATAGCCAACGTTTCCAGCGGCTCATAATGAGTGTTTTTTGTTCGCAATCATTCGAAACGGTCGGATTGGATTTCAATCTTTTTTAGCGACCAATCGCCAATGATTCACTAGAAATTGGCGGAAGGGATGCGATTCGAAGCCACGGTTAGATCGATCGGGTCCAGCGCGTGGAACCAACTGCGCGGCCTCTTTACTTGTGATCGCGCGTGAGTGATTAAATTCGATCTTAACTACGTCACGGAGTTCCAAGGGAAGTGAAAACGGTCTGCCGCGTCTTTGTTTATCTAAAACGCTATCCGATGCTCGCGATTGCGACGCTGGCTTGCGCGATCGTGGGCACGCTCATGATGATCGTTCCACCTGCGGCGACGAAATATATTCTCAATAACATCATCAACGGTCACCACCCCGAACGTTTGCTTCCGCTGCTTATTCTCGTGGCCTTCGCCATGTTAGTGCAACGAGGCTTGGATTATCTTCGCCTGTTGCTCAACAACACTTTTGAGCAAAAAGTCATTTTTGATCTGCGCCGCGATCTGTATTCGCACATTCAAACTCTGCCACTCCGCTGGTTCGATAATCGCCCCACCGGAGATCTAATGACGCGGATTCTGGAGGATGTGAGCTCGGTCGAGCGCGTCCTCATCGACGGCATTGAGAAAGGCACGGTGGCGATATTGCAGATCGTGGTGGTGGTGGCGGGAATGTTTTACCTCAGCACAAAACTGGCGTTGGTTGCGCTCGCGCCGGTGCCGTTTCTAGCCGGCGGCGCACTTTGGTATACGCTCACGGCGCATCGGCGATATCGATTGCACCGCCGCGCCGCTTCGTCGATGAATTCGCTCCTGCACGACAATCTTTCCGGCATTCGTCAGATCAAAAGTTTTGTGCGCGAGCCTGAGGAAGATCGTCGCTTCAACAAAGAGAGTGACGAGTTGCGGCGCGCCACGTTCGTCATCACGCGTGTGTGGGCACTTTATCATTCTTCAATGTATTTATTTGGTTCGCTCGGCGTGCTGCTGGTGGTGGCCGTGGGGGCGCGCGATATTTTATCAGGCGCTTTGCAGTTGGGGGATTTTGGCGCCTTTCTTGTGCTTGCGAGTTTTCTCTACGAGCCACTGGGTAAACTGCATGAACTCAATCAACTGCTGCAGGCAGGACGCGCCGCAGGCGAACGCGTCTTCGAAGTTCTCGATTCAGAACGTGAGCCGGAGGCCGGCAAGACGTTTGCTGATTCAGTGCGCGGCGAGATTGAGTTCCGGCACGTCAGTTTCAGCTACTCCGGCGAGCTGCCGACGCTGAATGACATTTCGTTTCACGCACGCCCGGGTGAGACGATCGCGCTTGTCGGCACGACCGGCGCGGGAAAATCCACGATCGTTAATTTACTTACGCGCTTCTACGAGTTCGACAGTGGCGAGATATTAGTCGACGGAAG
>QHQV01000004.1 GCA_003219945.1 Verrucomicrobiota bacterium
CAAGGAAAGGGTTCAACTCATCGACGATGTCCACTGCACCGGCAAGTTTATCGCCGCCCAAATCGAAAGTTCGAATGATTAACGGATTCGGACGCACGCGCTCGGCAACCTTTCGGTAGGTTTCGTATTGCTCGTCCTCGCTTGGCAGCGTTTCGCGGTTCAAATAGAGAAATTCGGTACGATAAAGTCCGATCCCCTCCGCTCCATTGGCTGCGACCGCATCGACGTCTTCCGGAAGCTCGATATTTGCCGAAAGAACAATGTGACGCCCATCGCGCGTGATGGAGGTCGTCTCGCGCAACTGCTTCAGTTGCGCCGTGACTTTGGCCCTTCGCGATTCAATTTGCTTGTAGCACTCCAGCGTTTCCGGCGTCGGATTGACGATCAACCAGCCGTCGCTTCCATCGACAAGAACGTGCTGACCGGTTTCGAGCTTTGCGGTGATATCGTGCAAGCCTAGCACCGCCGGAATATTGAGAGAACGGGCCAGGATCGCAGCGTGCGAAGTGCGGCTACCGAGGTCGGTGGCGACGCCGAGCACGTAGTCGCGGCTCATGCTTGCCGTGTCCGAAGGAGTAAGATTATGCGCAACCAAAATATGAGGCTGGGTCAGGGAAAGAAATGTCTTGGGAGCTTTGCCCTGCAGATTGCGAATTACTCGCTTGGTAACATCCTGAATGTCGAGTGCGCGTTCGCGCAGATACGGGTCATCGATTTTGCTTAAGGTCTGTGCGTAGCGCGTGGCAACTTCCTGGAACGCCCATTCCACGTTGCAAAGATCGGTCTTAAGTTTTCGCAGCACTTCATCGATCAACGTGCGGTCCTCGACCACCAACAGGTGGGCATCGAAGATCGCTGCGTCTTTCGCGCCAATGGATTCGGCAATCCGCTGCTGCATCTCAAGGATCTGCATCCGCGTTTGGATGAGTCCGGTCTCGAACCGCCCGATTTCATCCGTAACCTGCGCTGGCGCAATTTGGTAACGCACCACTTCGTCCATGTCTTCGCGGACGACATGAACACTCCCAAAGGCGATTCCGGGTGAAACGCCAATTCCTTCAAACCGGATTTCCGGGTTGTCGCTCATCGCTCCCGAGAGTAAGGCCAATGTCAAACTCACGAAAGTCCTTCGCGGTGTCGATTGTGTGACACGTATCGGGGATCAGTCTTCGTTGAATCCCGCTTTGATCAGTTCCTCCAACTCCTCCATCGCCTTGTCGGCGTCTGGTCCGTCGCAGCGGATACGCAGGTTTGAGCCTTGGCCGGCTGCAAGCATCATTAGGCCCATGATGCTTTTGCCATTTACCTCCTCGCCCTCCTTAGAAACCCAAATTTCCGCGCGATGGCGGCTGGCAATCCGCACAAACATCGCAGCCGGCCGGGCATGCAGCCCAAGCCGATTCACGATTGTCAGCTCTTTTTCGATCTTCTGCGCCGCTGCAGCGCGGCTGCCTTTTCGATACAACAATCCCATTAGGTCGCCCTCTGCTGCTCCATCAACCGAAGCAATCTTGTATTGAAATCAACGGCCGCGTTCTGTCCCAAGCCTTTCAATTTTTCATCCATCGCGGCGACCTCGATCAATCGCGCCATGTCGCGCCCTGGTCGCACCGGAATGGTCACGTGCGGCACTTTGAGTCCGAGAATTTCATAAAATTTCCGGTCAAGCCCGATTCGGTCAACCTCTTCCACGTCCCCCCACTCCTTTAACGTGACAACGAGGTCGAGGCGTTTTTCTACTCGAATGCTTCCGATGCCGAAAACCTTCGCCACATCAATGATACCAATCCCACGCACCTCCATGTGATTGCGCGTCATTTCGGGCGCTGTGGCCATGAGTTCACGTCCCTCCAGCATCGTGATGCGCGTCACATCGTCAGCCACAAGACTGTACCCGCGCTCAATCAACCCCAGCACACATTCGCTTTTTCCGATGCCGCTTACGCCGCGGATCAACACGCCGATACCTAGAATATCCACCATGCTTCCGAATTCCGTCACCGTCGGCGAGAAATCCATCTCAAGAGCGATCGTTGCGGCGTTGATAAACTTCATTGTAATCATCGGAGTTCGGAACACCGCGATTTTTGCCTCGCCGGTGACACTCAGCAACTCCGGCGCGAGATGAAATCCGCGCGACATTACAAGACACGGAATTTTGTGTTCGCATAAGCTTCTGAATCGCTCGACGCGCACTCTGGCAGGCAAACTTTTCAGATAAGAATGTTCTGCAGCGCCGAGTACCTGCACACGTTTCTCGGCGAAATAGGTGTAGAACCCCGACAGTGCGAGTCCAGGCCTATTGATAGTCGGCTCCCGAATTTTTCGATGAAACCCGACACGCGGACCCTCGAGTTTCATCTGCAGCTTTTCGGCGTGCGCATTGTAAAAGCTCTCGACGCTAACAATTGGAATGCTCTTCTGCTGATCGCTTGAGGATGTAATCGTTTGGGGCCCCGGTTCTTCCGCCATCAGACGTAACTTCTAGCGTGAATACCTGCATTTTCCAATCTGCATCACGGCTTATCGCCCGCTCGGCCCTGCTACTCGATTTGTTAGCTTCTTCCCTGGCTTCGATGGCGTATAACCTTAGCTCTTTCGAGGGTGACTAAACCGCCGCCTACCATCTCATCGAGCACAGGCAAAACGCCTTGACCTTCTCTTCGGAGTCCACGATTTCAATTACGATTGGGAGATCCATCGAGAGGCGAAGAATTTTTGCCGTGTGCAAATGGCTTGATTTCCCAAATCCCATCGGCCCACGCAACACGGTAGCACCGGCCATCTGCATCTCGCGCGCTTTTAAAACGATCGCCTCGTACAGCGGCTGACGGCGATGGCGATCGCTTTCGCCGATAAAAATCCGCAGGAGGACGGCGTCTTCGGGAATTTGCATATGTTGTTTCTATTTTGCCAGAAGCGTGAGAGCGAGAACTCGCCCCAGCCATACGGCGGCGAGGCAACAGGCGAACGACAGCACCGTGTTCAGCAGCGCCTTCAACCAATCTCCATCCCGAGCCAAATCGAGTGTTTGTAAGCTGAACGAGGAAAACGTTGTGTAACCGCCGCACACACCGATCATGAAAAATTGCCGGAATCGCGGCGACACAAGAACCGGCCCTTCGGGATCCGTAAACGCTGCGAAGAACCCGACGACGAACGAACCGCTAACGTTCACGACAAGGGTGCCGAGAGGGAAAAACTCACCGCCGCGTTCAGCAATGAATCCCGACATCCAGAATCGCGCTCCAGTCCCAAGTGCGCCGCCGAGGATTACCAAAATATAACTGAGCATAGAAAAACTCCTTCGTGCTTGGAAGGAGTCATCAGCTCACGCGGTTTTCTCCCGCACCCGCGGGAAAAGGCAAACTCCATTGCCGAAATAAATTCTACCGCATGGCGACTTTACATCAATCAAACCCTAACCGAAAACTCGCAGACAATCTTGTCGGCACCAGATCCTTTGCAGACGGGATTGTCTGCCTTACAAGAATCACATTTTGAAGCGTTCGCCCAAATAAAGCTGACGACTGATCGGATCGTTGATGAGGAAATCTTTAGTGCCTTCGCTCTCGACGCGTCCATCGTAAATCAAATACGCATTGTCCACGATGGAGAGAGTCTCCCGCACGTTGTGGTCGGTGATCATGATCGCCAACCCCGACTTACGGAGGTTAACGATGATCTGTTGGACGTCGTAAACGGCGATAGGATCCACGCCACTGAACGGCTCGTCGAGCATCAACAACTTGGGCTGCGTGACCAGCGAACGGGCAATGGTCAAACGACGTTTTTCGCCGCCGCTTAATGTCAGCGCAGTGTTTTTCGCAATTCGCTCAATTCCGAATTGGTGCAGCAACTGATCGCAACGATTTCGTCGCTCGGCTTTGCTCAACGGAAGCATCTCCAAAATGGCCATGATGTTTTGTTCAACCGTCATTTTGCGAAAAATCGATTCTTCCTGCGGCAGATAACCCATGCCTAGCCTGGCGCGTTTGTACATCGGGTAATCCGTCACATCGGTGTCGCAGAAAATCACGCGCCCGCTGTTTGGCCTGACCAAGCCAACGATCATGTAAAAACTGGTGGTCTTGCCAGCTCCATTCGGCCCGAGAAGTCCAACGATCTCACCCGCGCGCACGTGCATGTTCACCCCGTCCACCACTGCCCGGCCGCCGTAAATCTTCACCAGTTGGTCGGTGGAAAGAACAGTCGCCATCTTCGGCGCGGCCGATGAAGGTCGTTTCGGAATGGAAACGGGCGCAGTTTGGCCAATCATGGTGTCGGCAGGGCTGCTGCGGGCACGGACTGAGACGGCGCAGGCTGAGCCTCGGTCTTTTCGGCTTCGCCTTTTCTTTCTTTCGTCTGTTCTTCCTTCGGCTGTTGGACGATTTCAGTACGACTGGGCCCGTGCGTCCGCAGCTGACTATTCTGGCTGATGACCATGACCGTATCGGGGCTGGTTGCCACGTGCATGTTTGGTCCCTCTTGCACCCGCGGTGTTCCCACCAATTCAACATCGCCAGTAGCAGCTGTATAGATGGCTTTGTCAGAGCGCCCAACAGCACGGGTGGGAGCACCGCCATTCGCGGCGGGCCGGTCGCGAACGAGGCCAACATTACCTTCGGCGATCGCTTTCTCCATACTCTGGTTTTCCCCCTTCGTAATGAACACTGTCAATTTGTCAGCCTGAAGATTGAAACGCGGATCGAGTACCTTCACACGGCCGCTAAAGATGCCCATGTTCTTGGTTGAATCAAAAAAAGCCTCGTCGGAGTAGATTTCCGTCGTTGTCGGTCCATTTGACTGCTGCCCTGCAGCGCCTGGTCCGAATAGGTTCGTCCCCGGTGACTTGTCATCTTTCTCTTTGTCTTTGTTTTTCGCTTTCGCCTTTGCGGGTTTCTCTGCTTTTGTCGGCGCAGGGGAGCCCGCCGGTGCAGCGGTAATCCATCCGGGCCATCGCGCTGCGATCACGCATACGATAAGCAAAACCGACACCGTTGACCTTTTCATTCCTTCGGGCTGGGGGTTGCAGTTAGATGGGATTTGTCAGTGATCACCATCTTTATGTTTCCTATCAATCGCCCAGTCTTGGAGTTCGTATCGAACTCCACTGAATCGCCAGCGATATTAAAATCCGCTCGCTGGATTGTGGTGCGCGCTTTTGAGCTCAAGATGCGCGTTTTCAAATCAAGCACGGACGTGCTCATGTCGATTCTCAGGTCCTGCTGATCCTCTGGTGTGTAGGTAGTAATTTTGAGCTGTTGAAAGCCGATGTGTTCCTGGTCGATTCGGTAGGCCGTTCCCGCTTCGAATTTTCCCCGCAGATGTCCTTCGGCGGCAACACTAAGCCTTTGGCTTCATGGCCGATCGGCAGTGGAATGTTCGTAAGGCTTTGCTCGTCCGGAGAGGAAGTCGGCCCTGTCTTCGTGCGAGGCTTTCCCTTGCGACCCTTCGATTGAGCCCATGCGCAAGGCGCCAAAGCCGAGAAGGCCAGCACGACCGACAACACCAAAGTTGCGGGGAACCAGCACCGAGAAATGCGATTCACAATCGGCAATCCAGCTGGTCTCCACTCCCTGCCTGGGTAACTAAAGTCGCTCGCCACGGCTTGAAACCACAGCATGAATAGCCTTTAACATGCGAAGGTGCTTCGGCAAATCGTTTAGACGAACCTGATTCGCCCCATCGGAGAAAGCGCGGGCCGGATGTTCGTGCACCTCCATAAAGATTCCGTCACACCCCGCAGCCATTGCGGCCCTGGCTAAAACCGGAGCTAATATGCCGTCGCCGGACGTCGAATCCCCTGCCCCGCCGGGCCGCTGCACGGAATGTGTCGCATCGAAAATGACGCGATAACCTGCGTCACGCATCCAATAGAGTGAGCGCATGTCGGCTACGAGGTTGTTATATCCGAAGCTGGTGCCCCGCTCGGTAAAACAAAATTGTGAGTTGTCGAAGGCGATCAGTTTCTCGGCGATATTTTGTACATCCCACGGCGCGAGGAACTGACCTTTTTTTACGTTAATCGCGCGACCCGTTTCCGCAGCAGCACGCAGCAGATCGGTTTGCCGGCAGAGGAACGCTGGGATCTGCAACATGTCAATCTTCTCGCCGGCAATGTCGGCCTCATCCGGGGAATGAACATCGGTTGTCACCGGAATGTTCAGCTCCCGCCCGATGTTCGAGAGAATATCGCAACCTTCGCGCACGCCGATTCCGCGAAACGAGCGAACAGAAGTTCGGTTCGCCTTGTCGTAGGAGGCTTTTAAAATGAAGTCAAGATTTTCAGAGGCGCACGCCTCGGCAATCTTCCTCGCCATACGCCAAACAAATTTCTCGGACTCAATGACGCACGGGCCGAGAATGAACGCCGGGCGTTTTCCGCCAATCGACACTTTCCCAACGCGCAATGGTTTTGGCTTAACCATGAATTGCTAAGCAAAGCAGGAATGCAGTAATTGTAAGCGTCGCTTCCTGCTTTCCGGCTTTCCCGATTAATCCTCTTTTTGTGGCGTCAAAAACGGCAAAGGGCGCATAAAGGACGAGAAAAAATAGCAGTGCCACTCCATGCATTTGCAACAGATACAACGGCCACGAATCGGAGAGGAAACTCAAAATCGAGAATGCCTCAGGTTTATGCAGGAGAAATCCATAGTTAAAGCCAGTGAGTTTATCAACAGCCAGCGTGACCACGAAATAGAACTCCGACCACAACCATACGCGGACAATGGACATTGGGTATGGGCGATAGCGGCGGGTCAGCATCAGAAAAATCACGCCCACAATGATGCCACAGTGGGAGGTGAAAAAACTGATGAACCGCCAGTCGGGAAAACCATAGCGCAGGTTCGGCGTGAGGACGGCTTGCAAGGTGCCGCCAATCCCCCAGAAATATGCGACCTCGAACCAGCGCTGGTTTCCCGTCCACATCGCCACAATCACCACGACCATACCCCAGTCGCACATTTGCATCGGCAACATCTGCTGCCAATCCATGACGCGCTGGCTCCGGATGAAGATCAGATAAGCCAGATAGTTTAGGATCAACACCGCCGAAAGCGCAGCGATAATCAGCTTCTCGATCCGCCGCGATCCTTTGCGCCGCACCAGAGCGGCAAGCGCGAACGGCAGCACGATAGTGGTAAAAATCACAGCAAGATGCGGCAAACCATACGGTTGAAATTCAGGCTTCTCGTTCATACCCCGGTGGATCGGCTTCTCCGAAGACGATGGCAAACAACTGTGCTTCGCCTGCTATTCCGATCGCGTTCAGAGAACGCAATCCACCTCTAGCGGACGACCCAGAGATTACACGGAATTACATCGCTAACCCAGGCAATATTGCTCGGCAGTTGCTGAACCGTTTCGCGATTTTTCGGCAGCGGCACGACAAGCAAGTCGGCTTCCACTGATCGCACAAAATCTGATGCAGCGAGCCCTGTAGCGCCCCTGATGAAGCGCGTCTCGATTGGAACTTCAGTCGCGCCAGCTGACAAAACAAGCTCTTCAAGCGCATCTTCATCGTGATGGTTTGGCTTGTGCGTGGCCTTACCGTTGGCATCGCCCGCGATCGAAGCCCGCGCTTCATCAAAGGCAGTGATGATCCCGATCACGTACAGGCGCTCGCAGGATTCTGCTTCCGCGAGCAGCAGAGTCGTTTTCAACGCGGCCAATCCGTTCCTCAAGCGGTCGGCAATGAACACAATGCGGCGCAACGGCTTCGGGTTTTTTTGCGGATGCGTGAACAGCATCACCGAACAGTTCGCCTCTCGCACCAGTCGACGTGCGACATTGCCCAGAAACGGATGCAACACGACCTCCTTTTCCAGCGCCCCGGCAAGGAGCATGTCGATCTTTTCGCGCGTAAGCGCCGCCAGAATAGCTTTTGCTGGAGCTCCTTCTTCATAATGGATCGGCGAATCAGCTGGAAGCCCCAGTTCCGCGAGCACATCACTAAATTTCCTCGGCGTTTCCTGATCTCCCTTGCCCACATGGATCAGATGAAGTTCGGCCGCAAACCGGTCGCAGATCCGCTTTGCTTCCGCAAGAACATGCTTGAACCGAGGCGAAAACGTTGTCGCCACAGCGATCGTCTTGTAAGGCGATGATTCGCGCATCGAAGTTAATCACAATGTGATATTTCATCAGCCTTAAGCAACCGCGCAAATATGACGAATGTCTTCGCCGCCTGAAACGCTCAGTCGCCATTCGGCTTTTCATTTTCCGATTCCTCTGCGAATTTTCGCGATGCGACGGGCAATTTACCCCGGCAGCTTTGATCCGGTGACGAATGGCCACCTGGATGTGATTGAGCGCGCGCGAAAATTATTTGATGAAGTCGTCGTAGCAGTCGCGCATAATGACGAGAAGCAGCCGCTCTTCTCGCTCGAGCAACGCCTGGATTTATTGCGAGAGACCGCCGGCCGAATTGAGAACGTCCGGATCGCAAAGTTTAGCGGGTTGCTGGTCGAATTCGCTCGTGCTCAAAACGCAGGAGCCGTGATCCGAGGTTTGCGCGCAGTGTCCGATTTTGAGTTTGAATTCCAAATGGCGTTGATGAATCGAAATCTGAATGCCGCGGTAGAAACGATATTCCTAATGCCGAAGGAGGAATATACTTATCTCAGCTCACGCATCGTAAAGGAAATCGCCAGGCTCGGCGGGAATGTCTCATCCTTCGTTCCGGGTTGTGTGGCCAAAGCGCTGACCGGGAAATTTAGGCAATGAAATTTGGAGGGTTAGCTGATGAAAGTACATCTGAAACAAATCCCATCCCAAGGTCTGCACCTGAGCGGGGAAGAAGATTGTCCCATCCAGGAGTTGGCATCGGAGGAAATTCGCTGTGCCGGCCCTTTACATTACGACATCGACGTTGGCGTTGCTGACGGCGGGCTATGGGCGAACGGCTCGTTGTCCCAGCCGGTGGAACTGCGTTGCGTGTCATGCCTGCAAACGTTTGCGCATGAAATTCGAGTGCCTGCATTTGCCGTGCACACGGAGCTGCACGGGCCGGAAACGGTAGACCTGACGCCCTTCCTGCGCGAGGACCTGTTGCTGAACTTACCGGCACATCCCCATTGCGACAGAGACGGTCAGCGGGTTTGTAAGGCCAAACAGATCAAAACCAAAGAGCAGGATGCGAAGCGGGAATCGGATTGGAGCGCGTTGAATAAACTAAAATTGTAGCTCCCCGTTTGTCTTTTCCTGATTTGCTGCTTTCCTACCCCGTTTCCATGGGAGTTCCAAAACGCAAAACATCAAAGATGCGATTGCGCACGCGAAAAGCGGCAAAAAAGCGGCAAACCGCTGGCACGCGGCGCAGCTCAACAAATGTCCGCAGTGCGGGAGCAGCGTGCCATCGCACATCGCCTGCCCATCCTGCGGCTATTATCGCGGCCGACAGGTGTTGACACTCGAAAGCAAATAAGACGTTAAGCTCTTAAAGCGGCTGCAACTAAAAACGCTTTAACGTTGTTCATTTTCATTTTGCATTCGGGGACTAAAGTTCGCAAAGTTTCGCACTGATGAAGATCGCCCTCGACGCGATGGGCGGTGACTTTGGCCCGCCTAATCTTGTTGCCGGTGCAGTTATCGCGCTGCGTGAATACCGGCAGATCAACAAGCTCTATCTGGTCGGAGACTCCGCCAAGATCGAAAACGAGTTGTGCAAACACCAGTGCAACGATTCACGGATCGAGATTGTGCATTCCACTCAGGTCGTTGACATGAGTGATCGCGCCTGGACCGCCGTTCGGCGAAAGAAAGATTCCTCAATCAGCCGGGCTGTCGATCTTGTAAAGCATGGTGATGCGGACGCAGTCGTGAGCGCCGGACACACAGGCGCAGCCGTCGCCGCGAGCATGATTAAGCTTCGCACATTGCCAGGAATCGACCGGCCGGGTATTGCGGCCGTGCTTCCGACCGAGACGAATGTCTTCGTTTTGATCGACGCTGGTGCGAATATCGATGCCCGCCCAGAACATCTTCTTCAATATGCGTTCATGGGCTCCGTTTATTCACGGCATGTTCTGCATTACAAGAATCCGACCGTTGGCTTGGTCTCGCTCGGCGACGAGGATGTGAAGGGCACCGAACTCACCAAGGAAGTGTTCAAGATGCTGAGACCAAGTTCGCTTAACTTTAAAGGCAACATAGAAGGCCGTCATCTCTTTGAAGATCCGGTTGAAGTTGTCGTGTGCGACGGATTCGTTGGCAACGTTATTTTAAAAACGTGTGAATCGATCGCGGTGGCGATGTTTCAATGGCTCAAGCACGAGCTCATGCGTACACGGATGCGAAAAGTCGGCGCATTCCTCGCCAAGAATGCCATTGGAACGATTAAGGACAAGACGAATTATGAAGAGTACGGCGGCAGTCCGCTTCTCGGAGTAAATGGCATTTGCATAATCGCGCACGGTGCAAGCACGCCGCTAGCGATCAAGAACGCGCTGCGCGTCGCGGCCGAGTCCATTGAACAGCAGGTGAACCCGCATATCGTCGAGGAAATTCGCCGATATCATGAAACGACAGCCCCGCTCGAGCCCGCGCTCTCATAAAACCTTGCGGACGGTTTCAATCGTCGGCACAGGAAGTTATGTGCCTGAGAAGGTTCTGACTAACGAGGACCTCTCGCGCATGGTAGACACCAGCGACGAGTGGATCACCACTCGCACCGGCATCAAGGAACGCCGCATCGCCGCAAAGGACGAAAATACGAGCGACATGGCGGTGAAAGCAGCGTTGAATGCCATTGAGCAGGCCAAGATTTCGCCCAAAGAAATCGATCTCATCCTCCTGGCGACGGCAACGCCCGACATGCTTTTCCCGGCCACAGCCTGCTTCGTTCAGAAAAAGATCGGAGCGACTAAGGCTGCTTGCCTGGATATTTCCGCAGCGTGCGCGGGTTTTATTTTCGGGTTGGAAATCGCGCAGCAGTTCATCACATCGCACACATACGACACCGTTCTCGTGATCGGCGCGGACAAGTTGACCTCAATCACTAACTGGTCCGATCGCAATACATGCGTGCTGTTCGGCGACGGCGCTGGCGCGGCTGTTTTGCGCCATCGAGGCAGTCCTCATGGTGTAATCAGCACCCACATCGGAAGCGACGGACAGTACACCAATATCTTGTTCATGCCGGGCGGCGGATCGCGTTGCCCGATCACGCGTGAAAACGTGGACATGAACCTGGTCACCATCCACATGACCGGCAAGGAAGTGTACAAACAGGCTGTCACCGCGATGTTGAAGGCGGCCAAAAAAGCACTCGAACTGGCGGGGCTTTCCATCGAAGACATCGCCTGCGTCATTCCGCATCAGGCAAACTTACGAATCATGGAGGCGATCGCCGATCGGCTCGGCATTTCGCGGGATAAAATGTTCGTGAACCTCGATCGATACGGCAATACCTCTGCTGCCGCTGTAGCGATTGCGCTCGATGAAGCGAACCGCACCGGGCGAATCAAACGCGGCGATTACGTTCTGATGGTCGTGTTCGGAGGCGGCCTCACCTGGGCCAGCACCGTCATTGAGTGGTGAAGCGGTCTGTCGCTTCAATCTGGAATCTCGGGCTCGACTAGTTTCGCAAGAAGCGCGAGCGACTCCTGCCAGCCGAGATAGCACGCTTCGGCGGGAATAACGGCGGGAACGCCTTCCTGCACGATGTTCAAGTCAGTGCCGGAGGAAACCTTCGTCAACGTGATGGTCGTCTGCATTTCGCCGGGCAGATTCGGATCGTCGAATTTGTCGGTGTAGCGAATCCGTTCGTGCGGAGTCAATTCAA
>QHQV01000005.1 GCA_003219945.1 Verrucomicrobiota bacterium
CTACTCAATGGCGCAACGAGTAAACTTTTTCCATCGGTCGTTGAAAGTGCGACAGGTCTGGCGGGATCAACGTTTAATAATTCCAGTACGGGCTTGTCTAGGATCAGGGCGAATGAATTTCCGTGCCGCACAAGCATTTTGATCATCTCTGGTGACTCATTGTATACACAATGTATCACCATTCAAGCGGCAATCTTCTGCCCAAACTGGTTCGCGGACCCGCGACGGACTCCGTAGGACATTCGTCTAGCGATCAATTCGCATTTTGGACAGCTTTTCGTTCGCGCATGCCGTTGTTTGATCGGCGAAGCAAGGGAGTTGTATCGCGTTTGCTATCCATTTTGGTGAGGCATTTGCAGAGCCATTCAACTCAACATTATTGAGCGGCTCATGTTTTCCTCGTCTGTAGCGATCAAGTCTGCTTCCCTTGCTGCGGGATAGCTTTGCCATTGTCGTGGTGCGGCCTAAATCGTATCTTTTCTGAATGAGTGAGCTTGATGGTTTACCAGGATGTGTGGTTATAAGCCAGCGCGGACTGCGCCACGCAATAACTTGGCGAATTGCTAGCAGATCCTGGGAAGTTGTTCGCCGGACAGCATGTCCACAACGCGCGTGCCTCCGACGCGCGTCTTCATCATCATCAGTCCCGGATGTTCACTACCTCGCCGATTACTGCCGCTTCTCTGCCAAGAGAATTTGAGCGCAAAACTTGCAGCAGCCGATCGGCATCTTCAGTCGCAACGATCGCGAGTACCTTACCTTCATTGGCAACGTAAAGCGGATCGAGGCCGAGAATTTCGCAGGCGCCTTTCACTTCCTCACTGATCGGGATCGAAGATTCATTGAGAAGCATGCCGATCTTCGCCGTTTGTGTGATCTCGATAAGCGCGCTCGTTACGCCGCCTCGAGTCGGATCGCGCAAAACGTGAATATCGATCTTGGCGGCAATCATTGCCGCGACAAGTTCATGTAACGGTGCCGTATCGCTCGCGACTTCCGTTTCAAACTCCAGTCCTTCGCGCACCGACATGATCGCGATGCCGTGGACGGCAATTGGCCCGCTGATAATGATTTTGTCACCAACCGTTGCTCGTGCCGGATGTATGTTCACCTCGTTAGGCACGATGCCGATCCCTGAAGTATTGACGAAAATTTTGTCGGCCTTGCCGCGATCGACAACCTTCGTATCGCCCGTGACGAGCTTCACCCCAGCGTTATCGGCTGCGGCGTGCATGGATTGCACCACGCGCCAGAAGTCCTCCATCGGCAGACCTTCCTCTAAAATGAAACTGGCGGAGAGATAAAGCGGGCGCGCGCCGCACATTGCCAGGTCATTAACAGTTCCATGAACAGCGAGGGTGCCGATGTCGCCTCCTGGGAAAAATATCGGGCTTACGACAAACGAATCGGTGCTGAACGCCACGCGTTCGCCATTCAGCGAAAAAATGGCGCCGTCATGCAATGGTTCCAGCAGTTCGTTTCGAAACTGCGGCAAAACCATCTTCTCGATGAGTTGGTGGCTGAGCTTACCGCCGCTGCCATGCGCAAGGACGATTTGCTTGTAATTTGTGATCGGCAGCGGACACGAAGCGGTAAGAAATGATTCGTTATTCGTGAATTGTGAATCGTGAATTGCACCCTGCGTTTTCGCATCCTCAACTGGATCGGTTTGCCGCGCGCGATTCACGATTCTCGATTCAACGATTCACGGATCAGATGACATCTTCGGCGCCAAGCGCGATGTGGATCAAATCCCAAAGCACGTGCACGAGCGTGGCGTGCACTTCCTGAATTCGATGGATGCTGTAGGACGGCACAATGAAGCAGTAATCTGCAATATCTGGGAAGCGGCCGCCGTCCTTTCCGCCCCATGCAATCGTGAGCATTTCTTTTTTGCGCGCCTCTTCCAGCGCATAAATCAAATTTGGCGATTTGCCGCTGGTACTAACCGCCAGCGCCATGTCTCCCGGCTGGCCGAGCAGACGCAGCTGATTTACGAATACGCGCGAAAAATCGATGTCGTTGCCCACCGCCGTCATCGTGGCGGTATCGTTCACCAGTGAAATGGCCGGAAACGCCGCGCGTTTCTCAATGATCGGATGAGTAAACTCAACCGTGAAATGGATTGCATCGGCCAGACTGCCGCCATTTCCCATCGTGAGAAGTTTCTTGCCATCGACGAATCGCTTCGCCATTTCGCGGCTCAGCTCTTCAATTTCGTCGGCATATTTCTCGAAGAACTTCTCTTTCATTTCCACGCTTTCGCCGCATTTGCGCAGAATCTTGTCCCGGAAACTCTCAGTGGACTTGTCGATCTTATCGATCACTGCCGCGTTCATAGTGCCACCGCTTCCTCGCGCTTTTCGAGATGCCGTCCATATGCGTAATATGCCGCGCACGCGCCTTCGGCCGAAACCATGGTTGCGCCCAACGGATTTTCGGGAGTGCATTGTTTGCCAAATGCTGGACAGTCATGCGGCTTCTTCACGCCTTTGAGCACCAGACCGCTGATGCAAATATCCGGCTCTTTCGTGTCGATTTCCTTGGTGTCGAAAATCCGGTCGGCATCGTGCTCTCGAAACTCCCAGCGCAATTTGTAGCCGCTTTTAGGAATTGAGCCGACGCCGCGCCATTTGCGGTCGCAAACTTCAAATACCTCATTCACCAGATTCTGTGCGACGCGATTTCCGTCTCGCTGCACAACCCGCGGATACTGATTTTCCACTTCGTAAGTGCCGGCCTCGAGCTGGCGCACTGTCATCAGCACACCTTGCAAAATGTCGAGCGGTTCGAACCCGGTGATGACGATTGGCACTCTGAATCGTGCCGCGATTGGCTCGTATTCGTGGTAGCCCATCACCGTGCAAACGTGCCCCGGCCCGAGAAAGCCCTGCACCCGGTTGAGCGGCGATTGCAAAATCGAGGCAATCGAAGGGGGGACCAGAACGTGCGAAACGAGAATCGAGAAGTTTTCAATTCCCTGCTTCTTTGCTTGGAAAACCGACATGGCATTTGCCGGCGCGGTCGTCTCAAAGCCGATCGCGAAGAAAACAACTTTTTCGTTCGGATTAGCGCGCGCGATTTTCAGGCAATCGATTGGCGAATAGACCACGCGGATATCTGCTCCGCGCGATTTCAGCACGAGAAGGTCGCCATCGGAACCGGGCACGCGCAGCATGTCGCCGAACGAGCAAAAAATGACGTCCGGGCGTTGCGCGATGGCGTGCGCTTTGTCGATCATTTCCAGTGATGTAACGCAAACCGGACAACCCGGTCCGTGCACAAGCTCAATCTCGTTAGGCAACAGCCGGTCGATTCCGTATTTGACGATGGTGTGGGTTTGTCCGCCGCAAACTTCCATCAGGACCCACGGCTTGGTGGTGATGCGTCGGATCTCATCGACCACTTTTCCTGCCAAAATCTCGTCGCGGTATTCGTCGAGAAATTTCATCCGCTGCCTGCCGCCTCCATTGGCCATGGATCAACATCCGGAACGTCCAACTCGCCGAGCTGTTTCATTTCCTCGAGAAGTTGGTATGTACGCGCCGCTTCACCTTCATCTACCTTGCTTAGCGCAAAGCCGACATGAACCAGGACATAATCGCCGGCCTCGACCTCCGGCGTGTATTCGAGACAGACCTGTTTCACGATGCCGCCGAAATTTGCGCGGCCCATCTTCACGCCCGCAGGATCGGTCGTGATCTCGATCAACTTACCTGGAATCGCCAAGCACATGGTTTCCGAAGTTCGTAATTTGTGAATCGTTGCTTTTGGCAATCGCAACGCCGTCGCAGAGCAAAACTTTGTCGCCCTTCGTCACGTCTTGTACCAAATCCAGCGAAACCTTTTTCATCGCGCCTGAAACGGTAACGTTTCCGAATCGCATTCCATCCTCCACTTCAACGTCGACAATCTCACCGTATATCAAATTCATTCAGATACCTCTTCCGCCTCGAAAAATTCCGCGTGTGCTCCGACTGCGACCAGTGCAACACCGCCAATCACGTTACCGATGAAAGCAGGCAATACGTACGACCCAATCGAATGCCAGAACCCGAGCGCGCCAGTCGAGACGAGATAGAAGGATTCAACGGTTCCTGCGACGACGTGCGGCAACTGCGCGATGCCCACTACGTAAGCCAAAATAATGATGACCCAAAGCCTGGCCGACTCTGCGAACGGCAACAGCCAAACCATCAGCGCGATCAACCACCCGGAAACTGCAGCGCGAATGACAATCGTCCAAAAATCCGGCTGCATCGACATGTGCCCGATTTTCGAAAACGTGTCGCGGATTTCGGGACTGAAAATGTCCGAATTTCCTATGAGCCACGCAAAAACAAACGCGCCAATCAAATTGCCGATCAACACAATGACCCAGAGCCGCGCCACGTTGAAGGCGATATCGATCTTCTTCTTGCGCAGCAGCGGCAAAATCACCGTCAGCGTATTCTTTGTGAAAAGTTGCTGCCGACCAAGAATCACGACTAGGAAGCCGACGCTGTAACCAAGCTTTGTGATCAGCGGCTGCCATGTGGTGTTTGGCAGATGGTTTTGCAAAATCCCTTCGGTTACCATCGAGAACCCCATCGAAAGACCGGCAGCTAATCCTGAAAACGCGAGCTCCAATGAATTCCGCTCCAATTCATGTTCGCCTTCCGCATAAACCGCTTCGTAAATGACTTCACCCGGCGGAGCGGTGCGGTCGATAATTTCATCCTCCTGCTTTTCACGAACTCTTTTTTTGTCGACCGGCATAGCAATCAAGCCCTCCAACTCGCAGCGACAGCCTGGCCAAGCGCAATTCCGCCATCGTTTGGCGGAATTCGTTGATGCCAGTATGGCGTAAACTTTTCCTCGCGTAATCGTGCCACCGCGCGCTCGGTGAGATATCGGTTTTGAAAACAACCGCCCGTGAGCACGACGTTCTGTTCGCCGATCTTCTTCGCGACAACCACAATCATTTCTGCCAGCGCGTTGTGAAATTTTGCTGAAATCACGCTGCTGGATTCCTTTCGACCCACATCAGCGAGCAACTCACGAATCGTCGGTCCCCAATCGACTTTGATCGGCCTCGCTTGCTCTATCCGAAAAGGATACGCATCTCGCACGTCCAGCTGTCGTCCGAATTCGAGTTCCATCGCCGCCTGACCTTCGAAACTTGCTCGCTGTCGCAGCCCAGTCAGCGACGCCACGGCATCAAATAATCTGCCGGCACTCGACGTTAACGGCGCGTTGATTTGTTTTTTCAACATTTGGCCAAGCAGCGATTTCTCCTTCTCCGAAAAATCGACACTCTGCTGCAAAAAATCCCAGGCGCG
>QHQV01000006.1 GCA_003219945.1 Verrucomicrobiota bacterium
CGTCCTCGGACACGAGTGTGTTCAGCGCTTTGACCAAATGCCACGCCGGGCTGTCGACCATCGCCTTGAGCGAAGAGTGAATGTCCTTTGCTGGACCGCGTCCCCATTTTTCGCCGCTCGAAACCAGCTCAAGCTCAATCACACCTTTAGAGCCGAGGTTCACTGTGACGATGCCATCAAGATCCTGTGTCGCTGACGGCATGAATACGCCGCCGCACTTCTTCAGCGCGTCGAGCACCTCGGGTCGCCTAACAAGTTGCGGAATGTGCGGCGAACCGATCTCCTCTTCGCCTTCTGCCACGAGCACCAGGTTGACCGGCATTTTCTTGCCGGCGCCGGGAATCGCGTGCAGGGCCGCGAGAAACGCTGCTTCTGGTCCCTTCTGATTCACTGCGCCGCGACCGATCATCACTTTCCCAAGCGGCGGTTTGTCCATGATCCGCGCTTCGGTCGGCGGCGACGACCACTCCGACGGATCGAACTGTTTCACATCGTACATGAAATAGAGCCCGACCGTTTTCGGCGCACCCGCATCCAGCGTCGCGAACACGCCGGGCTTGCCATCTGTGTTAATTACCGTCGCCTGCTGAAATCCTGCATCGCGTGCGAGCTTCGCCATGTACTCCGCGCCCTCCGGATAGCCACGGTCCTCGGCCGCGATCGAAACCTGCGCAATCCAATCCTGCAGCCGTTTCACCGCTTCATCGTGCCGCTTCGTGATTTCCGCTTTGATGTCGGCGTGTTGACTTTCGGCAACCAATCGGTTGTTGATTGTTGCGAGGAGCGCAATAACCAGGATCAAATAGCGAAAAATTTTCATGAGCAATACTTCTGCGCAGTCCAGGGCTGCGGGCAAGTCTTACATCAGACTGCGGTTTGAATTCAGCTTAGCCGGACAGTATCCTGTCCAACACATGAAGTCGATTACTTACACTGAGGCGCGGGAAAACCTTGCGAACACCATCAACCGCGTTTGTGAGGACACGCGCCAGTGATAATCACACGGAGACGCGATCAAGCGGTGGTGGTGCTGTCGCTCGCCGAATATGAGTCGCTTCAGGAAACTGCGCACCTTTTCCGTTCGCCTGCAAACGCCAAGCGCCTCTTGAAATCAATCGAGTCGCTCGAACGCGGAAGGGGAGTCCGCAAGAGATTGAATCTGGAGGCGTGAACCTCCTCTTTTCGAGGGAAGCGTGGGAGGAATATCTTGTCTGGCAACGCGAGAATCCGCAGATGGTCAAGCGGATCAATCAGCTCATCAAAGAAATCCTGCGCGACCCGTATCGCGGTCTTGGAAAGCCCGAGCCGCTCAAGCACGCACTCCAAGCTGTTGGTCTCGTCGAATCAATGCGGAGCATCGCATCGTATATCGTGAAAGGCGATCTCTGGATCGCGCAACTGCCTTACCATTAGTGAAGTTTACAGAGCCAGACTCTCCTGGTTTGGCGCCGATGCAGCCGCGGTAAGGCTGGCGAATTTTTTCACGAGGTCGTCGAGCTTCGCGACGTAGTACTCGATATTTTCGTCGCGCTTTTCGGGATCGAATTCGGTGGCCAGTTTGGCGGCTTCGTAAGCCGCAACCTTTTTCGGCGTCGCCTTGATGTAATAGCTGATCTGGTCGCCAGGTTTGTAATTGCGGCCACTGGCTAACGCGAGCTCGTACGCGGCTGCGCGATTACGCGCTGAGCCGGCGATCTTAGCGCGGTACTTATCGAGTGAATCCTGGAGCGTGTCGGTCTTCATCAGCATGTCGATCTTCCATTCACGGTTGCGAATTTTTCGTTCAAATTCGCTGCGGAGATCGGCAATCGCTTCGGGTTTGCCCTGCATGATCATCTTGATCATTTCCTCCAGAAAAACGCGCTGGAATTTTTCCAGTCCGCGGGACTTCAGCGCGCCGCCTTTGATGATGACGTCGCCGTCTTTTGTGAGAAGCGCGTAGTTTTTCGCTTTATAACTCAGCATGGCGTCGAACTGTTCGTCGATTTCGACGTCAATTCCGGCTGGCAATTCTTTCGCCAAATCTTTCTGCAAGTCGTCAATGTAGATGTTCTCGCGGGGTACGAAATAAATTCCGTCGGTGTCGACCTCAATCACCTGCGCTCCACGCGCGTTCAGCCAATCGATCATCTTCTTCAGCAGATCACGCCCAATCTGCGTGACACGCGCGGCAGCGCCGAAGTCGGCGAAATGTCCCTGGGCGAACCCAAGATAACCGTAGAAGCTGTTGAGCAGAATCTTGAACGTGTTTTGCAACGCCTGAAGATGATGTTGTTTCGCGGGATCTCGTTCAGCCCGCATTTTTGCTTTGGCTTCGAGCCGGAAGTTGCGGAGATCCGTGAGCAGATGCCGAAAGATTTGTAGCTCATCCGTCACCGGGAAGCAGTCGAACTGCAACATGATAGACGGATAAAGCGAGGCGACGTCGCAATGCCAGACGTTGCGCGCCACACCGGTGAAGAAGATGTCGGTATAACCGCCTTCGTACGCGCGCGGCATCGGCAGTTCGGGAATGGAGTGGCGTTGCCGAAAGTATTCGCGCAGGAACAGCGCGTTGATACGCGTGGCGTTCCCGCGCACGATCACGTCCTGATAATTATAAGGAAAAATTTGCGCCTGAATGAAGTAGCTCGGGCTCAGCAGATCTGATAAAGCGCGCGTTTCACGAACACCGCATAGCGCGCGTCGTCGAAACATTTCTGAATCGGCAAGGTACGCGCGTTCGAATTCCTTCCCGGTAAGCGTAGAAACCTGTTCGCTATCGCAGAGATCGAAATGCCGGGCGACATCTGTTCGTTCGAACCCTGCGAGAGAGCGCATGCCGACGTCGTAGAATTGCGCCAGCAAAAATGTGTCGAGGAAGTGGCGGCCGTCGATTGTGAACTTTGGATAATCGATGGTTTTCTCCGCGATTTGCAGTCGTGACGGGCGCGAGCGGAGAAAGCCGCCACTGCGTCCCCAATCAACTTTGGCCTTCAGCTTCTTGGCGCGGGCGACAAGCAGCGGCAGATGTACCCGGAATAGATCGTGGCCTTCGATTACATCCGGATCGCGTTGTTTGATCAGCGCGGTGAGTCGCCTGAGCGCGTTTCTCTCGGATTCTTGTACGTTGTTCGGATCGACAACGATCAATTCTTCCCAGCCGCTGTTGTCCGACAGCGCGATGCTTATCAGATGATCGTTATTGCCGGGGTCATCCCGACTCCTCGGGGCTACAGAAAGCACTTCGATTTGCATGCGCTTCAGCTCCTCGAAGGGCAGATCCTTGAACAACGTGCGTCCAGTTGCGGTGAGATAATGCTGAATCGGATCGGTAAACGCGAAGAAATCGCGACCGGCGTTCTTAAGTCCGTTGCGAAGCGCAATTAACTCCTTCCAGCTATCGACTGTGATGAGCCAGCCGTACTTCAGATTGCCCCGGAGTTTCTCCGTCTCGATGCCAAGATCGACAACGTCGGAGTCTGCCCAGACAAACGGGTGAAACGGCTCGACGTCGGTAACGGTTGAACCATCTATTTCCCGCCGATGCACACGCACGGTGCCGCTTTCGCCCAACTCAACGGCCAGAATCCGCGGCGTCGGATCCGCGCCAAAGAGCAGCGTGTTCTTTTCGAATTCCATCGGTATCCACAGATTGCGCAGATTTACGCAGATTCAAAACGGAACCACCCTCATCGGCGCTCTCGCGTCCGCCTCTCCCTCGTAGGGAGAGGATGAAGGTGAGGGTCGTCGCAAAGTAAAATCTGCGCCCGCAACGGACGCGAAGCGGCGGGCAGAGCTTTCCAATGTGCAAAATGTGTGGATATAACTGCGGCATGAAGATTCGTTCGTTGTTGATTTTGTTGCTGTCGATGTGGCTTGCGCCTCTCATTTTGGCGCAGCAAACGCCGCAATCGCTCGCTGACGCTGAGCTTCCGTCTTTGCTTGGGATTTACAAAGACCTTCACAGTCACCCGGAGTTATCCGGACACGAGGAGCGAACCGCAGCGTTAGTCGAGAAAGAATTGCGCGCGGCGGGGTGCCAAGTCACCGAGAATGTCGGAAAATACGAAAGCTCCAACCTCCAGGCTTACGGAGTAGTTGGAGTGATGAAGAATGGCGACGGGCCAACGGTGCTTGTGCGCACGGACATGGATGCTTTGCCAGTAGAAGAAGAGACTGGTTTGCCATACGCCAGCAAGGTGGTCGCCAAGAACGAGGAAGGTAAGGACGTCCATGTAATGCACGCCTGCGGACACGATGTACATGTTGCGGCGTTCATGGGCACTGCGCGCGCTCTCGAAAAATTGAAAGACGAATGGCACGGCACGATCGTGTTCGTGGCGCAACCAGCAGAGGAGATTGGTGCTGGCGCACGCGCGTTGCTCAAGGACGGACTCTATGACCGATTCGGAAAACCGAATTTTGCCCTCGGTTTTCATGACAAAGCCGATGTTCAAGCCGGCCACATTGCCGTAACCGAAGGATATACGTCCGCAAATGTCGATTCAGTCGATGTCACTGTACGCGGTGTGGGCGGACACGGCGCGTATCCGCACAAGACAAAGGATCCGATCGTCCTCGCGGCGGAAATCATCAACGCGTGGCAGACCATTGTAAGCCGTGAAAATAATCCACTCGATCCGGTTGCTATCACTGTGGGATCCATCCATGGGGGAACCAAACACAACATTATTCCGGATGAAGTGAAGATGCAGCTTACGGTGCGCACATATAAGTCCGAAGTGCGGGAACATGTGCTTGCGGCTATTGAGAGAATCGCGAAAGGGATGGCAGCGGCCGGTGGAATGCCGCCAGAGCGAGCGCCGATTGTCAGCGTATCGAAAGATCAATTTTGCCCGGCGACTTACAATAATCCCGAACTCACGAAGCGGCTTATCGCTGTTTGGAAAAAGTCGTTAGGCAACGACGATGTCAAGATCGTCGATCCAACGATGGGCGGTGACGATTTTTCCGAATACAGCCTACCGGACCACTCCATTCCGGCGGTTTATTTTCATTTCGGAGCAGTCGAGTCAGCGAAGATCGCGGAGTACAAAGAGAAGGGAAAAGAATTGCCCACCCTGCATTCGAGTAAA
>QHQV01000007.1 GCA_003219945.1 Verrucomicrobiota bacterium
CGGCCACCGATATCACGGGCTATGGGTTGATAGGACATTTGATCTCGTTGTGCCGGGCGAGTGGTGTCTCTGCGGACATCGAACCCGCTGCTGTGCCGATCATCAGCTACGAAATTCACGAGCTCGTGAATCTGGGCTGCGTTCCGCAAGGAACCCGCGATAATCTTAATGGAGCCACGGTTCTTGTTGATTGGGCGCAGACGGATGAGACCTGCCAAATTTTATTAACCGACGCACAGACCAGCGGCGGTTTACTGCTGTGCGTTCCCGAAGCCAATCTGGAAAACGTGCTAATGATCCTGCGAAAAGCACGCACACCTTCAGCCGCGCTGATTGGACGAATCGTACCCCGGCGACGACGACGCCCATTGATATGCATGACCGAGTAAGCTGTGACAAGCGACGCCAAATTCCGGCGGTCTCGAAGATACTCGATGCCCTCGATAATTTTAATTTGCCGCGGCCTTTCGTCGTCGAGATTGTCCGCCGCAAACTGTCACAGATTCGTGCCAGCGGCGTGCTCTCCGATTTTGAAGACATTGTGGCCCATGTCCGTCGTTCACTCGATGGATTTCGCGCCAGCAGACTTCAACCAGTCATCAACGGAACTGGAATTGTCATCCACACAAATTTCGGACGCGCGCCACTTCCGAGCGAAGCAATGCACGCCCTGAATGAAATCGGGTCAGTGTATTCGAATCTCGAATACGATCTTCCGAAAGGCGAACGCGGCGGGCGCGGCGTTTACGTGGAGAGTGCACTCGCCCTACTTTGTGAAGCCGAGGCGGCAACTGTAGTGAACAATTGCGCAGCGGCACTGGTCCTGATCGTTCAGCACTTCACACGAAAGACCGGTAGGGCGCGACGGCCGGGCGCGCCGGAAGTTGTGATTTCACGGGGCGAACTGGTACAAATCGGCGGCGGATTTCGCATCAGCGAAATCCTCGAAGCAAGCGGCGCGAAACTGCGCGAGGTCGGCGCGACCAACAAGACGACACTCGAAGATTACGCGCACGCCGTCGGATCAAACACCGCGATGATTATGAAAGTGCACCGTAGCAATTTTTTCATGAGCGGCTTTGTAGAATCGCCTTCTTCGAACGAGATCGGGACGTTGGCGAAGAAAAACCGGATACCGTTTGTCGAAGATCTCGGCAGCGGCGCGATGGTCGCGACTGAATCATTGGAAATTGCGGAGCACGAGGCAACCCCTGGCGACGTGTTGAAAGCCGGCGCTGATCTCGTTTGCTTCAGTGGTGATAAACTCTTCGGCGGCCCGCAGGCGGGAATCATCGCTGGGAAAAAACGATTCGTTACCGCGCTGAAACGCGAACCGTTGTTTCGGGCTCTGCGCTGCGACAAGCTCTGTCTTGCTGCCCTGCAAACCACTGTCGATCTTCACCTCGATGAAAAAATCGCCGAAATCCCGGCGCTCGCGCTTCTACGAACTTCAGAGGACGCATTGCGCGCCCGTGCCGCAGCAATTGCTTCGAATCTGGCGGATTTGCCAATGAAAATCGCAATTGGTCGCGGCAAAGCGAAAACAGGCGGCGGTACGTTGCCGAAGTCGAACGTGCCGTCCGTGACAATCGAGTTGCTTCCCAGAGATTGGTCACTGGCCGAATTCGCGGCGAGTCTTCGTGCATCGAATCCGCCTGTGATTGGCTACATCGCAGATAACCGATTCAAACTCGATCTGCGAACAATTTTTCCTCAGCAAGACGATAGCGTGATCAGCGCGGCTCGCGCAGCGTGTACGAAGTGACGACGCGTCATTTCATCATTGCCACAGCAGGCCATGTTGATCATGGCAAGAGCGCGCTGGTCAAAGCGTTGACCGGTACCGATCCCGATCGTCTCCCAGAGGAAAAGAAAAGGCGGATCACAATCGATCTTGGTTTCGCCGCATTGAATGTAACGGCGCCAAATGGCGACAAAATTCAGGCGGGAATTGTTGATGTTCCGGGCCATGAGGATTTCGTGCGCAACATGATTGCCGGAGTTGGCTCAATCGATCTGGCACTATTCGTCGTTGCCGCAGATGACGGCTGGATGCCTCAAAGCGAAGAGCATTTGCAAATTCTCAATTATCTCGGTGTGCAACGCGCCGTCATTGCGCTCACCAAGACCGACTTGGGCGCAATCGACGTCGCCACGAATCAAATTCGCGAACGACTATCCGACACGCCTTTTGCAGATTCGCCGATTGTTCCCACTTCTGTTCGGACAGGAGCGGGCATTGAAAACTTGGTAAATACGCTGGCTAGCCAACTCGCAAGAACAGAGCCCCAACGCGACATCCGCAAGCCACGGTTGTTCATCGATCGGGTATTCACGCTCGGCGGGATCGGCACAGTTGTGACCGGGACACTAACCGGCGGATCCTTGCGCCGCAGTGAGAAAATCGTTGTTTACCCGACTAATTTCGAGCCACGGATTCGCTCGATTCAGAGCCATGGCCAGGAACTGGAAGTCGCGCACCCGGGAATGCGTACCGCGATCAATCTACCAGACCTCCAAGTGGAGCAGATCAAGCGCGGTGACGTGGTGACGCTTCCGGATCACGGCGCACCATCTTCAACTTTAATTGTTCTTGTCGAAAAACCGTCACGCCCCAAGGCCGAAAAGACTGTTACCCAGCCCCTGAAAAATGGATCCTCGATATATGTTCACCACGGTGCGTCGCGCGTCGCAGCGAGGATTAGATTTCGTGAAAATGGATCGCTCGAAGCAGGCAAACAAAAATTTGCTCAGTTAACGCTTGGTTCACCAATCTTTGCGTTCATCGGCGACCGTTTCGTCGTTCGCGATTCTTCGGAGCGACATACGATTGCCGGCGGAATTGTGCTCGATCCGGATGGCAACAAGGAATCACTGGCGTCCAGTGTCGCACTAGACAATGTCGATGCTTTCGTGCGCGCGACCGTCGCGCGACAGGGATTCGCGCGGCGAGAAAGTGTTTTGAGCAAATCACGATTCAGTGCCGATGAAATTTCCGCGGCCCTGATAAATTTGGAGCAAAACAACGAGATTATTCTGTTCCAGGACATCACGGCCGATTGTGAATTCTGGCGGAAACTTCTTGCGCAGGCAATTGGCCTGATCGATGGGGCGCACAAAGCGACTCCCGAGCGCGCCGGTATCGATCTCGGTGAGCTACGCTCAGCGTTACGCATTCAAGACCCGGAGGTGTTTGAATCGCTGGTGGCGGATCTTTGCCAGCGGAATTTCGTCCGCAAAGGATCAGTTATCGCGCGCACTTCCCATCGTCCAACGCTGCCGGTCCACGTACAATTGATCGAGAAACGAATCCGCGAAGCGCTCGCCAGACAGCCCTTCGATCCGCCCTCGCGCAAGGCGATCGAGTCGGATCCGCAGGCTCGGCAAGTTGTGCGTTTTTTGATCGAGAACGGCGACGTGACCGAACTCGCTCTCGATGTGGTGTTATTGCGCGAGAGTTTCGAACGCATGAAGTCGCAGGTGATCGAGTTCATTTCCAAAAACGGACCCGCAACTGTGAGCCAGTTGCGCCAGGCGCTTGGGAGTTCGCGCCGCATCATGGTGCCGTTGCTGGAACGGCTGGATTGCGACGGCGCCACAACCCGCGCGGGTGACAGACGCCGCTTGCGAATATAACGCCATTTCCCTGCATGAAGGTTTCGCTTCATCTGGCCAACTCATTCGATGCCGCATGGGAGAACGTGCTTCTCCCATGGTTCGAAAAAGTAGCTTCGCAACCATTCGAACAAAATGCCCCCGTTGCCGTGGTCACTCCGTTTCGCAGTCGCGCACAATTATTACGGGGCAAACTCCTCGCCCACGGAATTTCACTTCTGGGCGTCCACTTCCTCGTACCCGGCCAATTACGCGAGATTTTGCTAGGCGACAGTGCGTTGACAATTCCTTTGCGCGAACACTTGCGTTTGCTCCTCGCGATCGCGGCCGAGGAATTCGCCGCGGACGTTGACAGTGAACAACCGGGCTCTCTCATCGCACGAGCAGTCGCACGCGATCCCGATTACTTCCTGCGTCTCTTGGACGAATTGGGCGCCGCCGGTTGGGGCATGGCGGACGTGGACCAACCAGTGCTGACCGAGATCGCCACATCATTTACGAAAATGTGTCGTGACTGCGGGTTCGCGTTTGTTCACCAAGCCGACCGCCTCGCAACTGCGAACGCGGCAAAAGTGCCGCCGCGTTTCAGTCAGTTGCTTGTCACCGGTTTTGACGGCGCACACTGGCCGCTCTGGCCGTTGTTGCACGCGGCGGTAAAATCTTCCCGGGAAGCCACCGTCGTCTTAAATGATCCTCGCGACAAAGCGCGGGACATCGATGAAACCTGGGTTGGCACTTGGGAAGAAGTCTTCGGCGAAGCGGAGCCGGTTCCCGGGCCACAGGCGAAGGCGGAGCGAAAGATGCGAGAAAGGGATCCTTTGGACAAAGTGCATTTTCTAGTCGGAGCCGACACTACCGAGCAGGCACGCGCCATTGTCGCACTCACGGCGAAATTTCTTTGCGACAATGATTGTGAGCGCATTGGGATTTTGTTCCCGCAGAAAGGCGCGTTGCCACGGCTCGTGGCGAGCTTTCTTCGTGCAGCGCAGATCACTCATAACGACGCAATTGCGCATCTAACTCCGAGCGTGTTTGATGACGACGCGTGGCGCGCGTGGTTGGAACTGCAAGAAAATCCGCAGTTAAAATTTCTTTTCCAATTTCTGCGCGCTGTGGAAGCGAGGATTTTCGACAAGACATCGGTTCTCCAGATCGAAGAAAAACTGCGTGACGCGTACAACCGCGTACTCATCGATAATATTGAGATTCTCCGCGAATTTTGCGCGCGCTCCGAACAGAACCCGGACATCGCACGTGCGGTGGAAAAGATCCAATTTCTGCCTGCGGTGGCAACGTTTTCTGAATTTCTTCGGCAGACAAAACGGATTTTCGCGGAGTTTGGTTGGAAGCAACGCTGGAGCGAAATCGAGCGGCTCAGCCGTGGATGGGCCGAACGCGTGCCACAGAGCTTCTCGAAGCAGAACTATTTGGGTTGGTTGCGCGAAATTCTGGCCGCGCCGTCCTTAAGCCGCGATGACTGTGGCGCACATCCATACAGTCGCGTGCACTTGCTGCCATACGCGGAAGCGGAGAGCCAATCGTGGTCGCATGTGATTTTTGCCGGACTCAACGAAGAAGCATGGCCAACACTTGATCAGGAATTCGTCGCCA
>QHQV01000008.1 GCA_003219945.1 Verrucomicrobiota bacterium
TTGCGCGTGCGTATTCGCAAGTCAACGTCACGCAGAAAAACAATAATCTTTCGCGCGACGGCCACTATATCGATCCGGCGTTTACGCTGGTTAACGCGGCCAATCTGGTCCGCGATCTTAACTTCGACGGGACAATCGTGGGCAACGTTCATGCGCAACCGCTGTACATCGAGGGCGGCCCGAACGGGCCGATGATTATTGTTGTTACCGCATCGAATAATATTTATGCGCTCAACGCGACGACCGGCACAGTGATTTGGCAGCGCACCGACATCGGACCGGCTGTTACTTCGGGTCTACCCTGCGGAAACATCAATCCGGCTGGGACCATTGGCACACCTGTTGTCGATTTAGCGTCACGATCACTTTTCTTCGATGCATTGATCGCTGGCTCTCCCATTAAACATTTCATTTATTCCTTAAACGTGGACACCGGTGCCACGAATGCCGGCTGGCCTGTGGATTTGAATGCTACGGTTAGCTACAACGGAATTCCCTTCGTTTCCCTGGCGCAAGAAAACCGTGGGGCATTGGCTCTTGTGAACGGGATCGTGTACAATTCGTACTCCGGATACCTCGGCGACTGTGGCAATTATCATGGCTGGGTTGTCGGCATCGACATTAACAATCCTGCGAATGTGCATGGCTGGGCAACAACGGCACTGGGTGGCGGGATTTGGGGACATAGCGGCGTCGCCAGCGACGGCACGAACACGTTCGTAATCACCGGGAACACGTTTAACACGGGCGGGAACTGGATGGGCGGCGAAGCAATCATCCGCTTGCAAGCCGGCCCCACTTGGACCGGCCAACCCACAGACTACTGGGCACCTATCAATTGGTTCTCGCTCGACAACAGCGACGCGGATCTGGGCGGTGTCAGCGCGACGCTCATTGACGTTCCTGGGGCTACACCTTCGCAGCTCGTACTCGCGCTCGGCAAGGATGGTAACGCATATTTGCTCAACCGTAACAACCTCGGTGGTATCGCTGCGCCCGTGGCTCAGCTAAGCGTTGACGGGGCGATCAGAGGTCAGTCATCTGCAACCTATCACACGAAGCAGGGAACATATTTTGTTTTTCGCACCGGTAGTGGTGAGATTTCCACGTATAAAATTACTGCAACGACTCCGCCTGCCATAGTCAGCGCTTGGAGTGTGAGCCAGAACGGGCAGGGTTCGCCTTGGGTTACAACTACAGACGGAACAAACAATACCATCGTGTGGGTTGTTGGTGCTCAAGGCGATGGGCAGTTACATGGTTACAATGGTGACACCGGCGCTGTGATCTACCCCGGCGCTGATGTGATGTCAGGCACGCGTAAATGGAACAGCGGCATAGTCGCTCGTGGCAGCATCTATGTCGCCAATGACAACAAGGTCTATGCTTTCCGTGTCCCAGGAGGAACGCCGACCCCTACGCCTACTGCCACCGCGACTGGCACGCCAACAGTGACACCAACAGCCACCGCGACTGTTAGTCCGACAGCGACAGCCAGACCAACGCCCACTCCGAGACCCCGTGTGACACCGAGGCCGCGGCCAACTCCGGTGCCAAGGCCGGGCGCAGTGTAACCGGTTTGTTTGCGGCTTGCCGTCATCCTGAGCGGAGCGCAGCGAAGTTGAAGGATCCCGTGTCGTTGCCGCAGCGCGCTGCCACGGGATTTCTCGACTTCGCTCGGAATGACAATGCGATTAACGCCACCAACGAATTTGAAAATTCATGCGCACCATTGATACTGCGCGGTGACGTGCGCACACTTATAGCTCTCGAAGACGGCCGATGTTTCGAGGGCGAATCTTTTGGCGCGACCGGAACATGCGTTGGTGAGATTTGCTTCAACACCTCGATGACCGGTTACCAGGAAGTACTCACGGATCCCTCGTATCGCGGGCAAATCGTGGCGATGACATATCCGTTGATCGGAAATTACGGGATCAACTCGCTGGACGCGGAAAGTCGGTCCCCGCACGTGCGTGCATTCGTCATCGAGGAATTAACCGATGTCCCAAGCAACTGGCGCTCCGAAATGTCGCTCGATGAATATCTGCGCAAACGGAATATTCCCGGCGCGAAAGGAATCGACACGCGCGCGCTCACGCGACATCTGCGCACGCGCGGTGCGATGAAAGCGTGCCTGACGAGCAAAGACATTTCTCCTGAAGAAGCAACACAAATAGCCATCAAAGGCGAGGGCGTGATCGGGATGGATTACGTCCGCGAAGTCTCAACGAATAAAATTTATCGGTGGGACCCTGAGGACAAACTCAGCACGCCATGGTCGATCCAAAAATCGTCTGATGGGCAAGGTCGAGGAGCCCTGCCACCGATCCGCTCCCGAATTGCGGCGTACGACTACGGCATAAAGGAAAATATTCTACGCCTGCTTCGGCAGAAAGGCTTTGAAGTGACCGTCGTCCCGGCAGGCACGTCGGCTGAAGAATTACTCGCCCTCGATCCGGCCGGAATTTTTCTTTCCAATGGTCCGGGCGACCCCGCAGCGCTCGATTACGCACACAAAACCGTGCACGATCTAATCGGCAAAAAACCAATCTTCGGGATTTGTCTTGGTCATCAAGTTCTCGGGTTCGCTTTTGGCGGATCGACATTCAAGTTGAAATTCGGTCATCGCGGCGCGAATCAGCCGGTCAAAGATTTGCATACTGGCAAAGTTGCGATCACCGCGCAAAATCATGGTTTCGCGGTGGATTCGGAGTCGCTCCCCTCCGAGATTGAAGTGACCCACATCAACTTGAACGACGGCACAGTTGAAGGAATGCGGCACAAGGAACTGCCGATTTTCAGTGTGCAATATCATCCCGAAGATGCGCCCGGACCGCATGACGCCACCTATTTCTTCGACCGATTCGCCGAGCTGATCGAAAAACAGCAGTAGTGACAAAGCTTGAATAACGAATCATTGACCTGTCCGTCGAGCAGGCCAGATTTATCGCATGTTAAATTCAAGCAACGACAAACCTAAACTAATGAAAATCGCCGTTGCAGCGATATTCATCGCAGCATTGACGGTTTCGCCGCTGGCGGTCGCGCAGGAACACGAACACGATAGTGATACAGCCGCTTCGAAAGAAGTGACCGGCGAAGTCGTGGATATGATGTGCTACGTGGATCACAACGCTGTCGGCGAGAAGCACGGACAATCTTGCGGGGCCAAATGCGTCAAGAGCGGCGGTCCGGTTGGGATCGTCAGCGACGGCAAAGCGTATCTCGTGGTCGGCGAACACAAGCCGATAAACGATCAATTGGCTGAATACTGTGGCAAAACGATCACATTGAAGGGCAAAATGGCCGAGCGCGGTGGCATCGCCATGATCGAGAACGCCGAGTTCGTTAAGAAATAACGCGCGCGTCGCTGCTCGTCATCCTGAGCGCAGCGCAGCGCAGTCGAAGCATCCCACAGAGCTGCGAGATCGTGTTGCGACGGGATTCCTCGGCTTCGCTCGGAATGACAATCCAAATCACTTATAATACGGCCGAAGCGACGGCCGCAGCTTGCCGATTCGAAGAGCGTTCTCGATTTGCAAATCAGGAATTTGCCCTTCTAATAGCTTTCGAATGTCGCGTGATTCGAGCGCAGCAATAGGCAGCCCATCGCGAAACAGAATGCGGTTCGCGGTGAAGGCAGGGATTCGCGCTCCCGGTGTAAGAATACCCTGCAAATTCAAGGGATCGGCAGCACTCAACGTGATTAGCTCGCGGTTTGACGAGCTCTTGCGGATCGACCGCAACAGACCGATCGCTTCCGGCAATGCGAACTGTTCGCCGCTTACTCCGCCAACGAAATAACCGCCGCGAATTTCTCCGCGTGCTTCCAATCGCCGATAAATGCGCCCCAGCTCGTACCACGTAATGGGGAAACTCTCTCGTTCGAGCGATCGCCGAAAAACAATTCCATAACGGCGCAGCAATACCCGTGCGAATTTTTCAATCGCCACCTCACGCCCGTCTGCGCGATTTGCCGCGTCGATCGCGGCTGAAAAGCAACTACTCCTCGGCAACAATGACCAGCGACCGGCAAACTCGATGCTGGCAAGGTTTGCTCTGCGCCGGTGTTTTGCAGTATTTCGACCAAAGGTCGGACGTTTATTGGAAGGAATAAGAAGCGCACGCAAACCGTCGAAACTGTCTGACGTTACCAGACCGAGTGCCGCCAGCTGCGACAAAGCCTCTTCGACTTGGGAAGGCAACAAGCCGCTGCGGTTGACCAATTCGCTGAAGAACAGTGCACCGCCACTTTGCAGTGCCTCAAACACAGCTTGACTGTTAACCGAAAGTTCAGTTGCCGAGTTCGGCAGGGTCAACGCGAGCCAATCGGCAAGATTTTCGCGCAGATAAAGCGCGATTGGACTCGTCCGCAACGGCGCCGATGCTCGTGCGTTTGAATTTTGCGGCGTGCTCAAACGTCCCCAGCCAACCCGACCGGAAAAACAGAGCCGGTCCAGCCATTCGGGATCGTAATCGGCCACACGCGCCGGAAGCACCGCCGATTCCCACGCGGCCAGTGGCAACTCGCAACCGTCGAGCTGTTCCAGGATGGATTGCAAGCCTTCCAGACCTTCGGTCCGATGTTCCTGGTCGGCGCGCTGCCACGCAAAAAGAAAACGATAGAAATCGTGAATCGAGACCGGCTGAATTTCCGCGCGCAATCGATCGATGGTGAGCCGATGAATTCGCGCCAATAATCTCCGATCGCACCATTCTTGCTCGGCGGTATCGGGATGAAATTTGCCGCGCAACACAAAACCTTCCGACTCAAGTGCGAGCAGTGCCGCGTCAATTTCCGAGTGTTCCAAAACCAGTACATCTGTGAGCTCGCTTATGGTAATTGGTCCACAAACCTCCATCCGACCGCGAACCAATTCGCGAATCGCATCGGTGCGTTCCCAAGTCTTACCGTGCATCGAATCAGGCAAAACCAATTCCGGCTCACAAACAGCGTTCGGATAAATCGCGCGAAGCATCGGAAGCCGTTCCGCCGCGATGACAAAAAGTTTATGGCCGATCTGAAGTTGCGTTGCTCGATGGGAGGCCACCAGCTCTTGCAAAAAATGCGCCGAAACTGCGCCGTTGCTCGCGTGACTCTCGCCGTTCGACGTTCGCTGAAGTTCCTCGCACGTCATTACGCCGATCAACATCAGCGCGTCATGCAGTTCATCCGCGCTCGTCGCCGCGGGCCATGCTTCCGCTTTAACCTTTTCGATTGCGGCGGCGTCGAGAACACCGAGTCCGTCGCTGCCGTTTCTCTCCGAGGCGCGCCGCGTGTAAACGGCTTGAGTGCGGCGTTCTTCAAGAGGCGCGTTGTCGAGAAATGCGTACGGCCGCGCATTGAGGATCTCGGCTGCGAGCGGCGACGGCTCCGGCAAATCGCGCGCGATACACCGGATCTCGCCGCGCTCGATTCTGCGCAACACTTCCTCCAATCCATCGATGTCCATTGCATCGGTGAGGCAATCTTCAATCGTCTGCTTCACCAGTGGATGATCCGGGATCTCGCGGTCGCCCACGATGTGCTCAAGGCACGCGAGCTGATCCGGGAAAACTGCGGCCAAAAGATTTTCCGATTCCATCCGTTGCAGCGGCGCGGCGATTTTCGCGCCGCCACGGAAACGCGGCACAGCGAGCGAACGCGTTGCATTCCAGCGCCAGCGAATTGTGAACATTGGCGCGTCGAGCAACGCTTGAACAAGAAGCTCGCGAACTGTTTTGGAATTGAGATACCGAAATACTTCGTCGAGCGGAAATGAATGCTGCGTGCCTAGCGAAATCATAATCGCGTCATCGGTTGCTGCTGCCTGCAGCTCGAAATTGAACGAACGGCAAAAGCGTTTTCGTAACGCCAAACCCCAGGCGCGATTGATTCGGCTGCCGAAAGGCGCATGCAAAACCAATTGCATGCCGCCCGATTCATCGAAGAAGCGCTCCAGCACGAGCGTTTGCTGTGATGCGATTGCGCCTAACGAACGATATGCGTCCGCAAAATACTCGGCGACCTGCTCCGCGGCGCTTTGTGGCAACTGGAATTCGTTCGCGATCCATTCTTCGATTTTCTTCGGGAAGCTGTCAGCTTCCCCTATAGACAGATGCTGTTCGATTTCGATCCGCAAATTGGAAACCGCAAACGAAAGCTCGTTGGTTCGCGCAGGAGCTTCGCCCAGCCAAAACGGAATTCCTGGTGGCTGACCTTTTGCGTCCTCCACCCTAACGACCCCGGAATTCACGCGCAGGATTCGCCACGATGCGTTTCCGAGTTGAAAGATGTCTCCAGCGAGACTTTCGACGGCGAAATCTTCGTTGACTGTGCCGACGAAAATTTCAGATGGCTCGAGAATCACTCGATAATCAGTGTTATCAGGAATAGCTCCGCCTGACGTTAGCGCGGTGATTCGGGCTCCACGCCTTCCGCGCAAACGATGATTAATCCCATCGTGATGAATCAAGGCCGCGCGCCGTCCACGCTTTGTGCTGAAACCTTCGGCAAGCATTCTCACAACATGGTCGAACTCCGCGCGCGTGAGATTGCGGTACGGCCAGGCTGAACAGACGAGCTCAAAGAATTCGTTCTCATCCCAATCTTGCGTCGAAGCTGCGGCAACGACTTGCTGCGCGAGCACATCCAGCGGTTTTTCGGGAATCGTCAATCGGTCGAGTTCGCCACGATGAACACAGTGCAGCAGCGCCGCACACTCGATCAATTCATCGCGGCTCAACGGGAAGATCCGACCTTTCGGCAAACCACCGCGCTTGTGCTCAGCGCGACCGACGCGTTGTAACAATGTGGCTATTGAGCGCGTCGTGCCCAATTGGCAAACGAGATCAACAGAGCCAATATCAATTCCCAACTCCAGCGAAGCCGTAGCAACGAGCGCTTTCAACTCGCCTCGCTTCAACCGGTCTTCCGCATCGAGCCGCAGTTTTGCAGAAAGACTTCCGTGATGTGAAGTGACAGCATCGGCACCCAGCAACTCGCTCAAGTGATGCGTCACGCGCTCGGCCATGCGACGCGTGTTGACGAAAACCAAAGTCGTTCGATGCGCCTCGATTAACTCTGCAAGCCGATGGTAGAGTTCCTCCCAAACTTCATTCGACATCACCGCTTCAAGCGGCGATTTGGGCATTTCGATCGCCAGATCCAGTTCGCGGCGGTGACCAATATCGATTATCTCGCAATCCGGATCGCCGGCTTTGTCCACGGCGCGAGTACCAACGAGGAAACGCGCTACTTCTTCGATCGGTTTCTGCGTGGCGGATAAACCGATTCGCTGTAGCGGAGCTTGCACGAGTGCGGCCAAACGTTCGACGCTTAGTGCGAGGTGCGCGCCGCGGCGGTCATCCACTACCGCGTGAATTTCATCAAGGATCAGCGTGCGCGCGGTGCGCAACATTCGCCGGCCGGATTCGGACGTCAGCAGCAGATACAGCGACTCCGGCGTGGTAACCAGAATGTGCGGCGGCCTTTTGATTAGTGCCTGGCGTTGTGCCGCGGTCGTATCGCCGGTGCGCACTTCGGCACGAACCTCGATGTTGTGGCCATTTGCCTCGCCCAGTAACGCACGAATCCCGGATAGGGGTTCCTGCAGATTCTTTCGAATATCGTTGCTCAACGCCTTGAGCGGCGAGACGTAAACAACCTGCGTCTCATCAGGCAAATGATGTTCCGAGCCCTGTCTAAACAATGCATCGAGAGAAGCTAGAAACGCCGCCAACGTTTTGCCCGAGCCAGTCGGCGCGGAAATCAGCGCATGGCGGCCAGAGTGAATAGCAGGCCAGCCACGCAGTTGTGGTTCGGTCGGTGAACCGAATGTTTGTTCGAACCACCTGGCGACCGCGGAATGAAATTGGAAGGACTGCATGGGAACCGAAAAGTAGAACCAATAATTTAGATGTCCCCGCAGGAAAGAAAAGGGACGCGAAACACGTGGATCGGCTTCTCCGAAGACGAAGCTGATGGCCGAAGGCGGATGATTATCGCAGTGACAGCGCACGGAAAACCAGAGGCCGCAAGCCGCATTGACTAGGGCGTTGAGGAGAACGCATTCCAATCTGGATCATGAGCTCGCGCGCAGCGTGATCACTTCCCCCAACATGCGTAGGCTGTCGCGGAAAAAGCTAACTTTACTGCCTTCGGCGTGGTTCCAACGCACTGGAACTTCGCGAATCCGCAAACCGGCCCGACCGGCGAGATAAAGCAGCTCCACGTCGAACGCGAAGCCTTCGATCCGCGCCGCTTCAAGAATCGGTCGGCACGCCTCAAGGCGAAACGCTTTAAATCCGCATTGCGTGTCCCAAAACGGCAATCCGGTGGCAAGCCGCACCAGCAAATTGAAAACACGGCCGGCCTGCTCTCGCCGCCACGGCTGATGAATTCCGATCAAATTGCGATCGAGTGCGCGAGAGCCAAACGCGATCTCCACTTCGCGATTTGCGATGGGTTCGATCAGCTTCGGCGTCTCCTCAAGTTGGGTGGAAAGATCTGCATCGGAAAAAACTCCGATTGCTGTTCGTGCAGCAAGTAATCCAGAGCGCACCGCAGCGCCCTTTCCGCGATTTGGAAAATTCTCCAGCAAACGTGTGACGATCTGCGCAGGCTTCAATTCTTCACGGGCGATTGCTCCCGTTGCATCGGTTGATCCGTCGTTCACAACGATCAATTCGCTTTCCGGCGCGTTGGCAGCGAGATAATCGACCGTGAGCCGAAGCGTCTGGCCGATGCGGGCCTCTTCGTTAAAACACGGAATGACGATCGAGAATGCTGGCAGCATGGGATTCGTTGATCCTTGAAGCGTTGATCGTTAAAGCGGAAACGACTTTGTCATTCTGAGCGAAGCGAAGGATCTCTGAATCATTTGTTGGGCAGACCAAGACGGAACTGAGATGTTTCGCTTTGCTCAGCATGACAGTAATAGGCTAACCCGCTTCAACGCTTCAACGCTTCAACAAATCACGAGCTTAGCGGTAAATCTGCACGATAAAGTTACCATTGGGATCGACGTAACCGCGATACATGCCTTTTGTATTAAACGCCAATGCGATCTCAGCGTTCGTGTCGATTGCGATCAAACCGCCGCTGCCTCCAAGCTGTTTTACCGTGTCGAGAGCATCTTGCGCCGCTTCCTGCAACGTTAGTCCGCGATATTTCATCAGCGCTGAAACTTCATGCGCTGCTGCCGCACGAATGAAATATTCGCCGTCGCCCGTGCAGGACACAGCGCAAGTCTGATTGTTCGCGTAAGTGCCTGCGCCAATCACCGGCGTATCGCCGATTCGTCCGGGCATTTTGTTTGTCGTCCCGCCCGTCGAAGTCGCTGCGGCCAGATTACCGTTCCTATCAAGCGCAACGGCCCCGACAGTGCCGTGTCGATCTTGCTCGGTGATGAGAAAACTTGTCCCCTCGCCGCTGGCGCGATGTTTTTCCGCAGCCTTAATCTTCTGCAGGGCATCCCATCGGTCCTGGGTAAAGAAATATTTTTGGTCCACCAATTCAATCCCGTTTGCTTTCGCGAACGCTTCCGCCCCCGCGCAACCGAGCATGACGTGCGGAGATTTTTCCATTACCAGCCGGGCGAGGCTGATAGGACTTTTTATATGTTGGACGCTGCCAATCGCGCCGGCCTTCAGTGTCTTTCCATCCATGATGGACGCATCCATCTCGTTTGTGCCGGCGCTAGTGAAAACAGAACCGCGTCCGGCGTTGAAGTGGGGATCCTCCTCGAGCACGCGCACGGCCGCTTCCGTTGCGTCAAGACTCGATCCGCCGCGCTTCAGAATTTCGTAACCAGCACTCAACGCCCGCTCAAGCCCTGCGCGATATTCGCGCTCTTTTTCCGGTGTGATCTTACTGCGCTCAATCGTTCCGGCGCCGCCGTGAATCGCGAGTCCAATTTTCTTTGTTTCCATATT
>QHQV01000009.1 GCA_003219945.1 Verrucomicrobiota bacterium
CGAATAGCGCGACATTGAAATAAATTACCAGCCCTGTTACATCAACCAACGTAGCGACAAATGGTGCTGATGAAGCCGCCGGATCGAGTCCGCAACGGCGCAGCAAAAAGGGGAGCATCGCGCCACTCAGAGTCCCCCAAAGCACGACCCCGACAAGCGCAGCCCCGACAGTGAGTGCAACCAGCCAGTGATATTTTCCGTAATCGAAAATGTGCAAGTATTGCCACAGCGTGATTCGGAAGAAACCGATAGTTCCAAGAATTAAGCCGAGCGAAAGTCCGGACAGCAACTCCTTGCGCACGACGCGAAACCAATCGCGCAGACGTAATTCGCCGAGTGCCATTGCACGGATCACGAGCGTCGTTGCTTGCGATCCGGAGTTGCCGCCACTGGAGATGATCAAGGGCAAAAACATCGCTAGAATGGCCGCCCTCTCGATCTCGCTGTTGTAGCCCTGCATTGCAGTTGCGGTCAGCATTTCGCCGAGAAACAGGATGACCAGCCAGGTAGCCCGTTTCTTTACCATCCGCAGAAATGGGATGGTCGTATACGGCTCGTCCAATGCTTCCATGCCGCCGAGTTTCTGGATGTCTTCGGTCGCTTCTTCCTCGGCTACGTCGAGCATGTCATCGCTCGTGACGATCCCGACCAGCACGCCGTTTGAATCGACTACCGGCAAGGCGGCGCGATCGTACTTGCGGAAGACGTTCAGCGCATCCTGCTGCGAATCGCTCGCGTTCAATGCCGCAAAGTTTTGATCGCGAATCTCGCTCACTTTTGTCGTGAGCGGTCGGAGCAGGAACTCGCGCATCCGCACGTCGTCGATCAATTTGCCGCGATCATCGACAACGTAAATGAAGTTTAGCGTCTCGCGGTCGCGACCGTACTCGCGGATATAATCAAGTACATGTTGCACGGTCCAATCTTCCTTCGCTGCGATAAAATCCGGCGTCATCAATCGCCCGACGCTGTCTTCGGGATAGCCGAGCAGCGCCGTGGCTACTCGGCGTTCTTCAGGCGTGAGCAGACGGATCAACTGCCGCGCCGCGGCACTCGGCAATTCCTCCAGCAGCGCCGTGCGATCGTCCGGCGACATCTCATTCAGAATGGCTACCACTTGCTCGTGTGCCATCGCGCGTAACAAGTTCTGCTGTTCCTCGATCCCGAGGTATTCAAAAACATCCGCCGCCAGATCGTGCGGCAACACCCGAAAGATGATCACCTGTTCATCTTCCGGCATATCGAGGATTACCTCGGCGACATCGGCCGGCGGGAATTCGTGGAAAACTTCGCGGAGCGCCGTGAAGTTACGGGCGTCGATCAGGCTCCTGATTTCCGGTTCTAAGATCTTCCCGACCATGTTGCGTTTCTAGCACTCGCACTTGCTCAAAGCAACGCCTCGCCAAGGCTTCTTCAAAACGTTGCAAAAGACGCCCGCGTCGTAGTTAACTCTGGTCTTCCGCACTTGGCATTTGCGGGGAAACGTTCCAAAATGAAGATAATGCCCGCAGTTGCTACAGCTCCAATGATTCGGCAGGAGACCGGCGACGATCACATTTGCGTGCTCACGTTCGATCGTCCCAACTCGGGCGCGAACATTTTCGACGCCGCTACTCTCGATGAGTTGAATGAGCACCTCGATGCCGTGGAGAAAGATCCTTCGCTGCGGGGCTTGATCGTCGCATCGGCAAAGAAGTCCATCTTTGTCGCGGGCGCGGATTTGAAAACCCTGTTAGAAGCAGCGAAAACCGGTGAAATGCGCGGATTCATTGAGCGCGGGCAAGAGGTTTTCAATCGCCTGGCCAATCTAAAAATTCCAACCGTTGCCGCCATTCATGGCGCGTCGGCCGGCGGCGGCTATGAAGTTGCGCTCGCCTGCGACTATCGCATCGCATCAGATGCTCCTGCAACACGGATCGGTTTGCCCGAAACGGGTCTGGGACTTCTTCCCGCCTGGGGCGGTTGCACACGATTGCCGCGGTTGATCGGCGCTGAAAAGGCCGCGGAAGTGATTTTGAAAGGCAAACTGTATTCTGCTCAGGAAGCTTTGAACATTGGACTGGTCGATGAAATTGCGCCGCCCGATCAGCTTCTCGATCGCGCACGTGAAAAGCTGCGCGGTGGAAAGCGCAAAATCGACGGACGAGCTCCTGCGAACAAGAGCTCCAAGGACTTCACTCCTCCAAAACAACGTGGAAACCCGGCGCTCGAACGTGCTTACGAAATCATCGATAAAACTTTGTCGATTTCGCCCAATGAATCGTTGCGCTTGGAGCTGGAGGGGATTGTTGGGCTTGGCAAAACGGAGTCGACGCAAAACCTCATTCGCAATTTTTTCCTCGCGGAAAAATACAAGAAAGGAACTGCGCGAACGCCGCCTGAAAAAATCGTGCACGCCGCTGTGATTGGCGCCGGCGTCATGGGCTCTGGCATCGCGCAATGGCTCAGCTCGCGTGGCGTCACCGTGATCCTACGCGACGTCGCGCGCGAACAGATTGATCGCGGGTTGGCGAACGTCGAAAAAATCTACGCCGGTGCGGTAAAGCGCGGCTTGATGAGTGAGGAAAAGGCAAAACAGGGGCGCGCCCGGATTTGTGGCTCGACCGCGCCCATGGAATTGCGCGACGTGCAATTCGTAATTGAAGCGACTTCTGAGAGGATGGAGATCAAGAAAGAAGTTTTCCGCGAGCTGGCGATGGAAGCCGGCCCGAAGACCATCGTTGCGACAAATACTTCAGCGCTTTCTGTCAGCGAACTGGCCGAAGTGACGGTTTCGCCGGAGCACGTGATCGGATTGCATTTCTTCAATCCGGTGAGCCGAATGAAACTGGTGGAAGTTGTTATTGCGAAGCAAACATCCGACGAAACGCGGGAGCGGAGCCTGGCTTTTGTACGGCAGGTCGGAAAAGTGCCGATAATCGTGCGCGATAGCCCCGGGTTCCTGGTGAACCGCGTTTTGTTTCCGTACTTGCTCGATGCGGCTGAGCTATTCGAGAGCGGCGTGGACGCGGAACGGATCGATCGTGCGCTGGTGGAATGGGGAATGCCCATGGGTCCGTTGCGATTAATCGATGAAATCGGCGTCGATATTACGATTGATATCGGCAACACTCTCGAGAAGGCTTACGGGCAGCGCGATCGCGTCGCAGCTGTCCTGCTTTGGCTGCGCGACCAGCAGATGCTGGGCCGCAAAACAGGCGCAGGTTTTTACAAATACGAAGGCAAGAAGCAGACGCCTAACGATTCGCTGGTGGAGTGGCGACGCGGATTGCACGGTGAGCCGGAGGGGGGTGAAGGACCAAACATTCCACCGGACTCGCATGGGGATCCGCGGTTGCGTTTAAATGAAGAAGAGCTGACTCACCGGCTGATTTTTCTAATAGTAAATGAGGCCGCTCGTTGCGTGGAAGAGGGAGTCGTCGATTCTGCCGAGGATGCGGATTACGGAATGATTTTGGGAACTGGTTTCGCGCCGTTCCGCGGCGGGCCGTTGCGATATGCGGAACACTTTGGACCAAAGAAGATCGTCGAGGAGCTGGAACGGCTGGCCCGAACTGAAGAGAAATTTGCTCCCTGTGAAATTTTAAAGAAGCATGCGCGCGATGGGACGAAATTTTATGAGGAGTAAAGTGTTCGTCATGTCGAGCGAAGTCGAGACATCCCGTTGCGGAACGCAGCATTTTTACGCGGGATTCCTCGACTTCGTTCGGAATGACAGATGATCGATATGAAATCGCCCCTCGAAGCGCCGGAAAAACAGATCGCTGAGGAAACGAGCGCAAAGCAGGAAAAGCCGGTACCTCCTGCCGTCATTGACACATCGAAGATGGGGAAAGGCCAGCGCGAAGCGCTCGAGCTCGCGGAGGCCGCGCGCGATCCGCTCGAAGACCGCGGCAGTTTTGCCAGCAACCTGTTTGTCGGACGTTACGATTTCAATCGAATCCATCCGTATCCCGCGCAGAGCGCCGAAGATCGCGCCGCTGGCGAAGAGTTTTTGCGCAACCTTGAAACTTATTTGCGCGAACACGTCGATCCTGATGAGATCGATCGCACCGGTGAAATTCCGCCGGAGAACTTCAGAGGCCTCGCGGAGATCGGCGCGTTTGGGATCAAGGTGCCGAAGAAATACGGAGGGCTTGGGTTATCCCAATCGAATTATGGACGCGCGGCGGTGTTGCTTGGCAGTTGGGATGGAAACGTCGCCGCGCTGGTGTCTGCGCACCAGTCAATCGGTGTTGCGCAACCTTTGCTTTTATTTGGCACCGAAGAGCAGAAACAAAAATATCTGCCACGCGTCGCGGGCGGAGAGATCTCTGCGTTCGCATTGACGGAAACACACGCAGGCTCAGACCCGGCGACGATGAGCCTGCGCGCCGAGCCAACTCCGGACGGACGTGAATTCGTTCTAAATGGCGAAAAGCTTTGGTGCACTAACGGTGTGAAAGCCGGCGTGCTCGTAGTGATGGCGCGCACGCCGTCGAAGATGATAGGCGGGAAAGAGCGCAAACAGATCACTGCATTCATTGTCGATGTCGATACGCCGGGACTGGAGATCATTTATCGCTGCCGGTTCATGGGACTGCGCGCGCTTTACAACGCAGTCGTGAAGTTCACGGACGTGCGCATCCCGCGGGAGAACATCATTTTCAAAGAAGGCGCCGGACTCAAAGTCGCGCTTACGACGTTGAACACCGGGCGGCTGACGTTGCCGGCGGCGTGCGTTGGCCTGTCCAAAAGGCTGCTCGAGATCTCGCGGAAATGGGCGGGCGAACGCATTCAATGGGGCGTCCCGATCGGCAAACATGCCGCCATCGCCGGAAAAGTTGCCGAGATGGCGGGCAATGTCTTCGCAATGGAAGCGATGACCTTTCTCACTTCATCGCTGCTCGATCGCAAGGCAGGCGATCTGCGCATTGAAACTGCCATGTGCAAGATGTGGGCCACGGAAATGACGTGGAAGATTGCGGATGACGCGATGCAAGTACGCGGTGGCCGCGGCTACGAGACAGCACAATCGCTGGCCGGACGCGGCGAACAGCCGATCGCGGTTGAGAGATTCCTTCGCGACTGTCGCGTGAACACGATCTTCGAAGGTTCGAG
>QHQV01000010.1 GCA_003219945.1 Verrucomicrobiota bacterium
CACGCACGGCACATCGCTTCACATCGAATCGCCGGAGGCACTCGCGAGCTCGATTTGTCGCCGGCTATGGCACTGTTCTGCGATTCAAAGACCCAATCCCCCGGGAGGGTGGCGGGCTTGGCCCCGTCTGGTCCCCTGATGAACGCGAGCCGGGTACATGGTGCCACATTTCCATCCCTTGCACGTACACGAGCTTAATGGCGCAACCGCCCGTGCTCGAAAACCTGACCCTGCTTCTAGACTACGTCCTCTGCCGCATGCTGCGGGATACGCGCGCTTGGCGTATTCTTCTTCAGCTGCGGTCGTTGGTCCGCCTTCCCGTTCAGGGCCAGGCAGCGCCATTTTGTTTGTAAACAACCTAGCGCGGTCCTGTCTGAATTTGTCGACCGCGTTTTTGTTCGGTCGAGGCCTCTTGAACTGGTTGTGCTGTTGCCGGGAGATTATTAATACGGCGGCAAGCGTTACCGGTGCCATCTGAAACGAATCACATATTCGTTAACCAACAAAAAAAGTGATTCAGGTTGAAGACGACGCCCAAGGCCCTGCTTAAAACTACATCGGCGATGAGTCGTGACTTGAGATACAGCCGCAATTCCATCCAGCATCATGGGGATGGTCAGCGACGATTTCCCAGTACTTCATCGGAGTTCAAGTTGACGATGAATGGACCCGTGTAATTCCACAAATGCAGTAAGTCTGTCGTCTGTCAGAACAATAAAGTGGCGGGCCATCGGGGGCGTATGCATCCGCGATGAAAAGCACCCGGCCAGTCGAATCACTCTCGGATGAGCAGCCTCAACTAAACCCGGCATTGCGCAAATTGGCAGCAATTCTCTGCCAGTGCTTTCATTTCGGGCATTCTGCACATTTTATGCTCCACATAACCATCACAAACTGATAAGACGGCGCAAATGGCCGAACTCAAACCGCTGAAAAGTAGTCCGGCAGAAAGTGATGCCGTCTCCATAGAATGCTTACGAAGTCCGTGCCGCAGAACGCTTGGGCGCTCTTGAGGTCCTGACCCTGATTTTCTCCGTCTACGTACTGATAGCACTGCTTCTTCAAGCCGCCGTCAAGCTTTCGCCGGAAACCGTGCAGATTTTGCGTTGGATGAATTGGCTCGTTTGTGCGGTTTTTCTAACCGACTCTGCCAAGTAAAAATACTTCCATTAAGTCTACTTGTTAGGCTGATATTATTTCCCGTGCCAGCACGGCCAGCTGACAGATAAACCCACTGTGACCAGAATGCGCTGTTTTGCATTACAAAAATGTAAGGTTAAAAGTCTTGACGTTTTTGCATCTAACTTGGCATGCTGATCTTTCAACGCACTTTAACTAATCCACTGCAAACAATATGAAAACTCTACATTCATTCAGTCGAAATCGTTTTGCTTCATCCGTGCGCTTCGCAGTTGCGGGCACGCTTTTATCGGCGGCAGTCGCGATGGCATTCGTCGCGGTGAAACCGTCCGGCCCGTTATGGGTGAAATCAGACAGCAAAGACGCAATCAACAAATTCAGACAGGACCGCGCTAGGTTGTTTACAAACAAAATGGCGCTGCCTGGCCCTGAACGGGAAGGCGGACCAACGACCGCAGCTGAAGAAGAATACGCCAAGCGCGCGTATCCCGCAGCATATATCCCATTTGAATTAACGCGCAACGCACACGTTGCCTGGTCCGATGTCAGAGCGAGGGCTCTGGCTCGAGTAACGCAACCGCTCGGTCAGTGGACGCTCGTTGGTCCAACCTCGGCAAAGGATCCCGATGTGCTGACGTTTAGCGGAGCTCCGTATACAACATCGGGCCGAATAACGGCCTTTGCTCTGGCACCGAACTGCAGCGAAGATCACTGCACGCTTTACCTCGCAGCAGCTGGAGGAGGTGTTTGGAAGACGAACCATGCCCTCGATACCAGCCCTTCCCAGACGTGGGATTTCATTTCGGAGAGTTTCGCCACAAACGCGATTGGAACATTACTGATTGATCCGACCGACCCGACAGGCAATACGCTCTACGCTGGAACGGGCGAGTCTCACGCCTCGGCGGATTCCGAGGCCGGGTTCGGAATCTACAAAACGACTGACGGCGGGGATACATGGACGCATCTTGAAGCGCATACAGACGTGCCCGCCGGCACGGGCGTTAACTGCAACGCGATCTTTGGGACCGGAGGCTTCCGAACAGCTCCTGCATACAGCGGGCCGGCTTTCGATGGACGCGCAATCTCATCGATCGTTATTGATCGTAACAACCCGAGTGTCATTTATGTCGGCTCCACTCGTGCGGTGCGCGGGGTTAGCTCTGTCTTGAGCGGTGGCGTGGTGTCACTTGCTCCAGGGCTCCCGCCTTACGGGCTGTGGAAATCCACTGATGGCGGAGCAAACTTCACGTTGTTGAACTACAAGGATGTTTGCCTCAACCCAACTCTCCCCGGGGATGCTGGAATTATTCAATCCAGCTTTGGCTCCACGCGCGGTGTTAATCGGGTCGCGTCTGATCCAAGCACATCGAGCACGATCTACGCGGCAGCATTCCCACAAAACAACGCCACCCCGCTCAACACCAAAGGAGGCGTCTGGCGTTCCAGAGATGCCGGCGCTAGTTGGCGGCAGATCAAGAGCGCGCTCAATCCCGCGCTAAACACAGATCGCGCTGAGTTTGCCGTCACCAAACTGGCGAACGGCAACACACGTATGTACGTGGGAGATGGCAACACTGGGTCACCCGATGCGCGTTTCTATCGTAGTGACGACGTTGCGACTGGCTCCCCAACGTTCACGGATTTGACCACGGATCAAAACATTGGCTACTGTACCGGCCAGTGCTGGTACGACAATGTAGTGTATTCGCCACCGGGAAGGCCCGGTACAGTGTATCTCGGTGGCTCGTTCTCGTACGCCACATACGGCTTTAGCACGAATGGGCGCGCGTTTCTGCGCTCATCGGATGCCGGTGCGTCGTTCACCGATATGACTTGGGACGCGACTACAAAGCCGACTCCACCAGGCAGCTGCTGCCAGCCGAATTCGATCGCACCGAATGGTATGCATCCCGATAGTCACGCGGTTGTAGAAGTTCCGGACAGCAACATCGCATTCTTCGGAAGCGACGGCGGGATTGTGCGCTCCAGCGTGGGTTTCAGCGATATCTCGTCGCAATGCACTACAGAGCGCGGGCTGACCGGAGCCGACCTGGCACTCTGCCAGCAGTTGCTCTCCGCCGTTCCGACGCGCCTCTTTACAACCTACAATGACGGACTCTCAACGCTGCAATTTCAAAGCGTCTCGGTTAATCCGTCGAACGCGAATAACCTGATGGGCGGCACGCAAGATAACGGTACGTTTGAAAAACCCCCAAATTCGACAACCGTGTGGCCTCAGAAAATTTACGGCGACGGCGGTCAGTCCGGTTTTAACGTCGGCAACCCGGCGCTTCGGTTCAACTCGTTCTTTTTGAACTTCCACGATGTGAATTTCCGGAACGGAAATCCTTTGAAGTGGGTCATCGCGAGTGGGCCGATCGTAGCCAGCGGCGAAAGCTCACAGTTTTACGCTCCAATCATTGCCGATCCTGTCAGCGCAGGAACAATTTTCGAGGGCTCCCAAAGCGTCTGGCGAACTCGGGATTGGGCCGGCAACCAAGCTTTCCTTGAAGCCAATTGCCCTGAGTTTACGACCTCGGGCGCGGACCCGAACTGCGGTGATTTCGTGCGGATCGGCCCCGCTGGCGCAACAGATCTGACGGCGAGTGCTGCAGATTACCGCGGGACGACGCGGGCCGGCGGAAATGTGGCCGCCCTCGCGCGCGCCGGTTCTGACACCTCAACTTTGTGGGCGGCGACGACTACAGGCCGAGTCTTTATCTCCAAGAACGCTGACGCTGGTCGTCATTCGGTCACGTATACGCGGCTCGATTCGCTTGCCGCGAATAGCCCTGGCCGCTTCATCAGCGGTATCTCAGTCGATCCCGCTGACCCAAATCATGCCTATCTCGCATATTCGAGCTACAGTGCATTGACGCCATCGACGCCCGGTCACGTCTTTTCCGTGATGTACAACCCGGGTGCAGGTACCGCGACATGGACGAAGCTCGACGGCACCGGAGGGCCAGGTTTCCCAGACTTTCCCGCGACGGGCATCGCCTTTGATTCTGCTACCGGTGATCTCTATGTCTCGAACGACTGGGGCGTTCTGAGGTTGCCGAACGGCTCCAGCGATTGGGAAGTCGCCGGCACTGACCTTCCCATGGTTGAAGTCGCCGGTCTTACGATCGTTCCCAGTGCGCGGAAGCTGTACGCTGCTACACATGGTCGCAGTGCTTGGCTGCTGACTTTACCGTAAACTCGGCTTAAGCTTTGGGCGGGATGTGAAAAACCATCCCGCCCTTTTCTTTGCGGTGATGACCCCTCTTAAATACCTGAGTTTCGCCTGCGTCTTTTTGGTTCCGGCCAGCAGTGTACCTACCAACGCGGCGCCATCCGGCTTCGTGGAAGGCCGTTTGAAGATCATTTCGCCCAGGGAGGTCGAGCTTGCCGATGGAACGCCGCCTGTGATCACAGCGCAAAACTACGCTGAATATCCATTGATTATTCTGAGCGAGGACCAGAAAAAAGAAATCGTGCGTCTAACAGCGGACGCGAATGGAAACTATCACGTTGCGTTACCGCCGGGCAATTATGTTCTGGATGTGCAAGGGCGCATGCGCGGTCATCTTCGCGCGAAACCACAAAGATTCACGATTGTTTCAAACGAGACTGTCCGCGTGGATATGGATATTGATACCGGCGTTCGTTGAGGGCGTGTTCTTTCGAAACCAAAATTAGCGTCGGAACTAATTTGCCGCGCGTCCTCCGCAGAAACCGCGCACACGATTGACAGGGCGCCTTGCCACCCCACGTGCGCGTATAGGGTTTTGAGAAAGCGCGATG
>QHQV01000246.1:0-18040 GCA_003219945.1 Verrucomicrobiota bacterium
TGTTTCCGGAAGCCGCAGCTCTACGCGAAGGTCGGTCTCGTGTTCAGTGACGCTTTCGACGTCGTAATTGGAAGGCGGAAAGTTCTCGTCGCCGTACTCGAAACGAATTTCTGCTGTCGGATGGAGCGGGATCAGCCGCGCGACCTTGTCGTAGATTGCCAGAACTTTTGTGCGGTCATGAACTCCCCGTTCTCCTCATCTTCAGGAACCCACAGCTGCACGATCGTCTCGTTCCACTGGTTCTTTTCCGCACCGCAATCGACCGTATCGAACGATGCTGCTTTTAATTCGGTCAGATGATAGCCGCCGTGAATTGTCGCACCGTCGGAGTTAGTAAACACCAATTGCTTCGCTGGAGCTTCTCGTAGCCTGCCAATGAAGTCGTGAGTCGTCATATTGAAGAAATGTCAGCTGTCTCAGCGCCGGAGCAACAGCCGCGTTCCCGCACACAACGGCACCCGATCACGCCGAGAGTGGTGCCGAGAACTGGTGCCACAAGATAAATCCACAAACCGCTGAAATGTCCGGAAACTAACGCCGGTGCCAGCGAGCGCGCAGGATTTATCGACGCGCCGCAGATCGGCCCGGCAAACAATGCCTCGAGAGCGATGACAGCACCGACTGCGATGCCAGCTGTAATTCCCTTCTCGCGCGCACCTGTCGAAACGCTCAGAATCACGAACATGAGCAATGCTGTCAGAAGAATCTCAAGCACGAATGATTGCATCGTGGAACCTGCTGGTATGGTTGCTCCAAGTGTGGCGCTTTGGGGAAACAGAAATCTCAGCACAACACTGGCCGCAAGAGCACCAGCACACTGACTCGCCACATAAGGAATGACGCTGCTTGCTTCAAATCGTCGCGCAGCGAAAAATCCAATCGTGACGGCCGGATTTATGTGCGCACCCGAAATGTCTCCAATCGTGTAAATCATAGCCAACACGATGAGACCAAAAGTAAGTGCCACTCCCACATGCGACACTGCGCCGCCGGTTACGCCATCGATCACGATCGCGCCGGTGCCGGCGAACACGAGACAGAAGGTTCCTAAAAACTCTGCGATCAGCTTTTTCGCCATCCTTTCAGAACTCTTCAATCTTGGCGCGAATTTCTTCCAGCAGTTCCCGTGTTTTCGCGAGCTTTTCTGCGTGCGTGCCGGTAAACTGCGATGGATCGGTAAACGGCCAGTGCAGCCGTTTCGTTACCCCGGCGAAAATCGGGCAGCCTTTCGACTCTGATTCACTGCAGACTGTGATCGCGAACGCAAATAACTGACCGGATTTGAATACGTCGAAAACTGATTGTGTTTCGTTATCGGAGATGTCGATCCCAATTTCCTGGAGTGCTTCAACGGCCAACGGATTGAGCGTTCCCGGTTCGAGTCCGGCACTCTCTGGTTCAAAAAACTCACCACAAACCTCGGAGGTTGAGCAAGGCTGCAGCCATCTGGCTGCGAGCGCTGTTATGAACGCAGATGAAAAGCACCTTTTTCTTCACAGATGGAATGTTAAATAAAACCAAACACAATTAAACCCATCTCTGGGATTGTCACCAGAACGTCACATTCCGGTGGGTAGCACGACGCGGATGGTCGTCCCTTCGTCGATTTCGCTTTCCGCCTCGACGCGCCCACCGTGTAGTTGCGCGATGTGTTTTACAATCGCGAGACCGAGGCCGGTTCCGCGGACTTTGTCGGGGCTGCGTGCTTTATCTGCGCGATAGAAGCGCTCGAAGATGCGCGGCAAATCTTCTTTTGCAATCCCGATGCCCTGATCGCTCACGATCAGCTCCATTTCGCTGTCGTGTTGTCGAGCGCTCAGCCGGATCTCGCCGCGCTTGCGAGAGTATTTCACCGCGTTGTCGAGCAAGTTGTAAAGCGCTTCCTGTAACCGCGTGCGATCAACGCGAATGGGCGACAGCTCAAGGGGAACATCGACAACAATATTGAGCTGTTTGCTTGTGAGCTTCTTCTCCCAATCGTGAATCATGTCTCGGAAAAAGCTCGGCAGATCGACATCCCCCAACTGCAAATCTGGATTCACCGATTCCAATTGCGCGAGCGTCAGTAAATCTTCGACGAGCAACTCGAGCCGATTCGAATGGCGCTCCATTACGCGGAGAATTCGGGTGAGCTCCTGACGAGGCGTTCTTGGACTGTCGAGTAACGTCTCAATATAGCCGCGCAGGATTGACAGCGGCGTGCGCAATTCATGTGAAACATTGGCCACGAAATCCCGCCGCACTTGATCCATTTTTTTTAACTCGGTGATGTCGTGAAACAAGACCAATGCACCGGTGATCTTGCCGGACTCGTTTTTGGTCGCGACGGCATGCAGCTCGATTTGCGATGCGTCCAGAGTCAACTCGGAGCGAACCGGGCCGTCGCCACGGAACGCATCGGTCAATAGCCGATCGAGGGTGGGGTCACGGACAATTTCCAACAGCGGCGTCGCTAGTGAAATTTCGGGAGCGTCGAACAGTTTCCGAAACGTCTGGTTACTCAAAATCACCTGCCGATTGGAATCGACTACCAGCAATGCATCCTGCATCGCCGAGAAAATGGTCTGCAGCCCCGATTCCCGTTTTGCGATCTGTTTTTGGAGCTGCTCCAAATCACTAACAATCTTTTCTAACTGAAACCCGATACGTTGGGCTGGCGCGCTACCCTGCAATAAAAATGTACGCGGCCGTTCACCGCGACCGATTTGGGTTATGACGTCTTCAACTTGCCGCCACGGCGCGATCCATTTGCGCCACACGATCAAGGCAATAACACCCAACGCACCGCAGATTAGGACACCAATGACCCAGGACACGGCATTTCTATTCTCTTCTAAATACTCTTCATAGCAAAGCGGCTGCGAAGATGTCTCGCAATTTCAAACCGGTTCGTACAACTTCTCGTTAGGCAACATCGTTGCATCACTTTCGGAGTGCGGGGCGTCCTCGCACCGCTTTCGCACGCACGCCGTTACCTTTCGCGGAGCCGATAGCCAAAACCGCGCACGGTTTCGATCGCATCGCCGGCTTTGCCGAGTTTTTCGCGCAAGCGCCGCACGTGTGTGTCCACCGTGCGGGTGTCGATCACGCTTTCGTAACCCCAGACGTCGTTGAGCAATTTATCGCGTTCCTGCACGCGTCCCCTGCGTTGGATCAACGTTCGCAGCAGCTTGAACTCGAGACTGGTGAGATGCACCCGTTTACCACTGACGCGAACCTGATGGCGCGCAGGGTCGATCGTGATCGGGCCGGCTTGGAGCGTTTCCTCTTGTTTCTCACCTCGCCGCAAAATTGCCCGGATTCGCAGCGTCACTTCGCGCGGACTGAAAGGCTTTGTTACGTAATCGTCAGCGCCGAATTCCAAACCGACGATTCGATCAATCTCCTCAGCTTTTGCCGTCAACATGAGAATCGGAATGTGAGACGTTGCCGCATCGCCTTTCAAAATTCTGCAGACCTCCAGTCCGGACATTTTTGGCAACATCAAATCAAGAATGACGAAATCCGGCCGGTTATCACGCGCCTTCTGCAGCCCGATTGCGCCGTCAGCTGCTGCCAGAGTTTTGAAGCCCGCCTTGTGCAAGCTCATCTCGAGAAGATCGGCGACGTCGCTCTCGTCTTCGATGATCAGGATTTTTCTCGCAGAACCTGTGTCCATGAACAGCGCATTCAACTTACGTGCGACATAAATTTCAATCGTTTCTATACCGCGTAAACGAGTCGCATCAGAGGCAAATAGCAAAGTTCACCGAATCGTCACGGTTTCGTCATACGACTGTAACAATCGGTTCTTAGCCTGCATCGCATTTACTGAGAGCGAATCCCCTCAGACAGCCAAAAACCATCACCAAAAAAGGAGAAACAGATGCTCACTAGAAAAATTGTTATGCGGGCAGCGGGCGGGAGTCTGGCTGCGATTATTTCACTAGCGGCACAACCGCTCTGGGCGCAAACATCTTCTGAATCCAAAGAGATCCAGGAGTTAAAACGCGAGGTCGAAGAACTCAGACAAGAAGTAGCCAGCTTGAAAAAACACGAGGGGCCTGCACCGAAGATCACTGCTGAAGGGCCAACCAAAACAGAAATCACTTACGATGGGAAAACTTTTGTCGAGAAATCCGTCCCCCTCGAGAAATCCAGCGCGGACAAATGGAAATTATCCACGTCGATCACCGAGATGGAACTGTACGGCGATGTGCGGCTCCGTTACCAATACAACGGAGGCGAGACCAAAGACAGGGGCCCAGTGGCGTCGCCTGGTGCGGGCATCGCAGGAACAAACGATTGGCAGGAGCGCGAGCGCGAGCGTTATCGTCTTCGCCTTGGCCTGCGTGGAACGCTTATGGACGATTGGTTCTTTGGCCTGCGGTTGGAGACCAGCAACAACGCACGCTCAACAAACGTGACGTTTGGCGACGACACAGCGAGTGACACGCCCGGTGGTGGCGGGCCATTCGAAAAGAACAGCGACACGGTCTACGTCGGCCAGGCGTATGGCGGCTACAAGGGTTTCCCGGGCTTTACGTTTACTGCTGGCCGGATGCCGAACCCGATCATAAACACCCGCATGGTATGGGACCCGGACATCAATCCGGAAGGTTTGGCCGAGCAGTGGAAACGTACATTTGTGTTTGGAGCAGAGCGCCCTCCGCCGGCGTCGTTCAGCAAGGATACCAAAGCCGTTGTGGCCGCGAAGCCGCCGGAGCCATTCCTGAAACTCGATCTCTTCGCGAACTTCGGCCAGTTCGTTTATGACGATGCGAATCCGGAGAATCCGCTTGGGGCCAGAAAGACTACGGACGCAAACGGCCCAACGCAGGAAGTCCCAAATCACGATGCGTTCCTGCTTGCATGGCAGGTAGGCGCGCGGTTTAACTTTCCCAAGAGCTTTTACTTCCAATTTGCGCCCACACTCTACAATTACACTGGCAACGGGGACACGTTTAATATCCACTACATAGGCGGTGATCCTCGCCTAACGAACTCAGATTCCTTGGCGCAAAACCAGACGGGGATCAACAGCCTGTTGGTGTTCGATATGCCGGTGGAATTCGGGTGGAAAGCGTGGGGAATACCGATGCGAATATTCGGCGACTTCGCGACCAATTTTGAGGGTGACGATCGCGCCAGCGCCGCAGGCCAACCGGGCCAAGGCAGCCAGCGCTACGCGTATCAGGCCGGGCTCGGTATCGGCCAGTTAAAGAAGAGGGGAGATTGGCAGATCAATCTTTGGTACCAAAACATCCAGCAATACGCGCTCGATCCGAACCTGATCGATGACGATATTTTCAACGCTCAGGAGAATTTGCACGGGATCGCCGCTCAGGCGTCATACAACCTGACCGCCGCTGTGAACCTCCAGCTGACCTACGCCCACGGGTGGTGGTATAACCACAATCTCGGCACCGGCGGAAATGTAGGTAGTCTGGCCATCGCAACCAATCCAACAACTGAATACAATTTCTTCACCGCCGACTTAAACATCAACTTCTGAATGGTTAGGTTAGCGAAAGCCCGTCGGGAGCATATGCCCGACGGGCTTTTTGCCGCTGATCATGGATAATTCTAGTTCATACCGGTGTAACGCATGATTCAAGGTTTGAAACGAAAAAAACAACGGCACAAGAAAGCACAGCGCGAAGTCTCTCCCGTCAGGATGCTGACCGATGAACTGGATGCGGTGCGACGCGATTTACGCCGGACAATTCGGTCTTACGCCGCGCGCTTGGAACTCGATCTCGCCGAAAGCATGGCGGCGGTGACTCTACATAAACGAGCCGAAGACTTGTCACGCGAGCGACTGCACGACATTCGCGATCTGACAATCATGATGCGCAAGCGCAAACTGAAACCGGAAAAAGGTCGGCGGAAAGATGTGCGCGAGCTCGATTCGCTCATTCGGGATTTGCACTCAATCGCCCACCCCAACGCTGAGCCCAGTGATTCCAAGTGAGGCGGCGTTTTCCGGGCATCATAGCGTCGTCCTGATACTCGTTAGGCTACGCGGATCAGCAGCCGGCGCCGACCACGCTCAGCGCAGATATGATTGTCAATGTTAGTTATCCGCGCCCTCGTGGAACTCTCGGAACAGCGCGACCAAAAGATTCTGCAGTGAAAAATTGTTGTCCATCTGGATCCAACGTATTCCTCCGCGCGGGAAATCTGTGGCCGTCAAAGTCGCAGTGACGCGACCGCGGTCTTTTAGTAAATAGATTTTTGCACCCGGCGACAAATCAATCCAACCGTACAGGGGGAATTGCCGAATGCGCGCGACCGGGATCAGCTCGCCATGGCCGCTCCTGGCGAAGAAGACTCCTCGTGCGGAATCGACCTGGATACCCGGAAAGTGAAAATCGAACGGCTCATCTGTACGCGGAGTATCGTCGCCGACATAAGGCAGATTACTGAACGTGATTCGCGCGACCAGTTCACCGCTTTTGCGTTGGCAGAGTTCGTGCCAGATCATTTCGCCGTACGTGAAAGTCTGGGGGTGATCCGGGCTAGTAACACTGATCGCGTTCGCCAGGGCCGAAGCGTTCGCCGCGAAAAGGACAGCCAACAAAATCGCGACTCGCGTCCTACGAACGCGGGATGAGACGCGTGATCGTCCAGTATCTGCCTTCATCGTTCGCTTCAAATCTTCCTTAATGAATCGGTGGCGAGGACGAGACGACGATTCAGCAATCAATGGCAGCCGCCATGCTCCTCGAAAGGGTTGTAAATTTGGATCGCGTAATACCACATAAAACGTCCGGACGCGCTGCAAAAGTATGCGCACGACCAAAAATCGCTTCTACATCGTGCACAGTTGCGCCGAAAAGAGTAAGCGACCCGATTCGCCGCCATATCCTCGCACATGAGCGCGATCGTGGTGACGCGGGTGGTCATACGTTTGGCCTTCCCATTCGCTGTGCGTCGGATGCACGCTCATCTTGCTAACCCCCGATTTGAAAATGAGCCAATCGTCATCGAAATCCTCGGCCACGCGACTTGCAATCAGGTAACCAATTATCAGCCGAAGGGGTATTGAAGCCATTGATTCCATGGCGTCGTTTTTGTCCGGGCATCCAGTCGCATACGAAAGTTGTTGCCTGCCGATTCGTCGAAGCAGTAATCCGATTCTTACAACGCATGTAAGGATTGTGTTTCGTTCGCGACCAATCGCGCATGAATAATGGTAGCGATTTCGATTTCATCATCATCGGTTCGGGGGCGGGCGGCGGCACTTTGGCATATCACCTCGCTCCAAGCGGCAAGAAGATTCTATTAATCGAGCGCGGGCCATTTGTTCCTCGTGAGAAAGAAAATTGGAACTCGCTGGAGGTGAATGCGCATGGCCGCTACAACACGAAGGAGCTTTGGCGTAACGCAGACGGCACAGAACTGCATCCGCACACCAATTATTACGTTGGCGGTAACACGAAATTCTATGGAGCCGCGCTCTTCCGTCTGCGGGAAGAAGATTTTGGCGAGATTAAACATTTCGGCGGCACTTCGCCGGCCTGGCCGATCTCGTACAGCGAGCTCGAGCCTTATTACACCGAAGCCGAGAGCATTTATCATGTCCACGGTGCTGTCGGTGAGGATCCAACCGAGCCACAACGAAGCGGCCCATATCCATATTCAGCAATCAGCCACGAGCCGCGGATACAACAATTGAGCGACGATTTCGCACGGCTTGGGCTTAAGCCGTTTCACACGCCACTTGGAGTGATGCTCGATCAAAGGAATCGACAGAACAGCCCATGCATTCGTTGCAGCACATGTGATGGCTTTCCCTGCCTCGTTAACGCCAAAGCAGACGCGCACATCTGCTGCGTCGTGCCAGCGTTGAGATACGATAATGTGACGCTGCTGACAGAGGCGAAAGTGACACGCTTGGAAACGGACAGTTGCGGCCGAGAAATCACAGCCGTGCATGTCGAGCGCAACGGAACGAAAGAAATCTACCACGGAAATATTGTCGTGGTTTCAGGAGGCGCGATTAATTCCGCTGCCTTACTCCTGCGCTCTGCAAACGACAAACATCCAAACGGCCTCGCGAATGGCTCCGATGTGGTTGGCCGGCATTATATGGGCCACACGAATTCCGTGCTGATGGCGTTGTCCAAATGCCCAAACCCGACGGTGTTTCAGAAAACGCTTTCCGTTAATGATTTCTACTTCGGATCTCCAGATTGGAACGTTCCAATGGGCCACATCTCATTTGTGGGAAAGCTCGACGGCGATACGCTTAAGGCTGGCGCGCCAAAGATCGCACCGAAATGGACGCTCGACCTCATGGCCAAGCATTCACTCGATTTTTGGCTGACGTCTGAAGATCTGCCCGATCCGAACAACCGCGTCACGATCAATCGCGACGGCGACATCGTCTTACAATACAAGGCGAACAACGAAGAAGGACACAAACGGCTGATTAAAAAACTCGAATCGCTTATGCAACAGCAAACGAAATGCTCCCTTCACGGGCACGAGTGCCACGAAGGTTTGTTCGCGCGGAATCTGTATCTTGGACAGCGCATTCCGCTTGCCGGAGTTGCGCACCAGAACGGCACGATTCGTTTTGGAGATGATCCAAAGACAAGCGCGCTCGATCGCAACTGCAAAGCGCATGAGCTCGACAATCTTTATGTTGTCGATGGAAGCTTCTTCTGTTCGAGTGGCGCCGTGAATCCTGCTCTTACCATCATCGCCAACGCGCTGCGAGTCGGTGATCACTTGCTGGAGCGAATGGGCGCCCGACGGGCCGAACCAGAAATGATGGCGACCGCTTGAGCACGCCTGTAGCCGGGGACGGTGACCGAGTAACTCGAAAAAGTCGCGACGCTTCCAGGATTTGGTCCTAGATATGATCCGACATACGGCGATCTCCTCTTGAATCCGTGCTGGGATAATCTGCGCGGTGACAAGCGCTTCGACAAAATCATTGCCGCAGCCAAGGCCGCCAGCAGATAGGTCATCGTTCAGAAGAGAGAACGTTCAACGTTCAACTTCGAACGCCCAACGCTGAAATCAGCAAAGCATCGCATGTCTTGATCCGTCATTGGACGTTGAGCGTTGAGCGTTGGACATTTCTGAGTTCGATGAGCTCCAATAAAGGCAGCGCTTTGTTGATTGTCGCGCACGGCTCGACCGTGAACCCGGATTCGAGCGCGCCGACCCTGGCGCATGCGGCGGAAATTCGGCGGCGGAAGATCTTTGCGGGTGTGGAGTGCGCCTTCTGGAAAGAGGAACCAAGTCTGCGCGATGCGATTTTTTTGTTCGATCCGGAATCGTTACGCGAAGTTTACGTCGTCCCGAATTTTATCAGTGAAGGCTATTTCACGCAGACAGTTATTCCGCGAGAGCTTGAGTTGAACGGCCGGATCACAAAACGGCCGAACGGCCAGATTTGGAACTATTGTGAGCCGGTTGGGAGTCATCTAATGATGACCGAGCTGCTGCTCAAGCGCGCACACGACGTCGCGCCCGATGTGGTTCCCGCCGAAGCCAGCTTGCTGATCGTTGCGCATGGAACCGATTTGAATGAAAACAGCGCAGTCGCGGCGAAGCGCGAAGCGGAAAAGATTCGGGCGTTCGGTAAATACGCGGCTGTCCTCAACGTTTACATGGAAGAACCGCCGCTCGTGTCTGACTGGCGCAAATTGACCGAAAGTCCAAACGTAGTTGTGGTGCCATTTTTCATTTCTGACGGATTACACAGTTATGAGGACATTCCGATTTTGCTCGGAATTGCTGGAGCCGCGGGCGTTGACCGCGGCCGGCCGGGGTCACCGCCCCCGGCTACAGCACATGGCGAAATCTTTCGCCAGAATCCGTACGCCATCGACGGTCGCAAATTGTTCTATGCACCATCTATCGGCACCGATCCCGGTTTTGCCGACATCATCGTCGAGCAGGCGAACGCGGCTGGAAAAACTTGAAATCGTGCTAGCGCTCGGCTTCTTATGCGCGAGAGTGTTTTCCCGCGAATGAAGGAAACCACGTGCAAAAAGCTGCAGGAGATCGGGGGATTTGCGTTGGCCGGCGGGTGCACGCGCAAACGAATGAAGCAACTCGTGGAGATGATTCGCGCCGCACGCGATTATCGCTGGGTTGGCGTTTACAAGATTATCAAGCACGAGTTCGTGATTGTGTCCGAGAGCGGCGAGGAACCGGCAACGTATCCACGTTTTCCGATTAGTCAGGGATTGTGCGGTGCGGCTCTGGAGTCCGGCCAACCCGTCATCGTGGGCGACGTGAGCAAGGATCTCCGGTATCTGCCGACGTTTCATACAACTCGTTCAGAGATTATTGTGCCGATGCGCAACGATCATCGGCACGTTCTCGGGATGCTCGATGCCGAGAGCGATAAATTGAATGCCTTCGACGAAGAAGATCTGCAGTTTCTCGAACGGGCAGGCGGTTTAATCGCTCATTGTTTGCACTGATGGATGTGCCGGCGCGCCCGGCGGTCGCGCCCTATTAATGCGGGATTTGATTGAGGAAATTTTCAACGGCCTTCCTGTGCCGTTTTCCTTCGGTCAAATCCTAGTCAGAAGGAGAGAGTGTGCCGGTTTTGTCCTGTTGCATCGCGATGACGCATCGCTCGATCTGTTGGAGACTTACCGAGACGCGGAAGGGGCGATCGGAATCGCAAAGTACGATGACGCGGGAAACTATCGTCCGCTCAAAACGGCGCCGAACTTACGACATGGCTGGCGGCTGGAGCTCGCCGCCGTCGAAGAACTGAGACGTGCGCTGGATTATTTTTATCCCGGCCGGCTCGCTGTTTTCGCGGCGTGGAAAAGCGGCTACCTCAAAACGACGGCCTTGCGCGAGACACTGGATCGTCAGTCAGGAATGTACCGCGTTGCCGCAAAAATTTCCGATCCACAGATCAACGATCTTGTCACGGACTTCTGTCGGTCCGACACCGGATGCCTCAGAACTATTCTATGGAAACGCGATCGGAACCGTGTAATCGCGTCGACGAAATTGCCGAACGAGAAGTTTGATCCTGTGTATGATCAAGGGACGGCTTCAGGTCCACCGGGGTCAGCGACCCCAGCTACAGCGGCAGCTGCGGCTACAGTTCCGTTGCTTTGCCAGGAAGCGTGCAATCTTCTGGTCGCCGAATGCCGGAAAGTCGTGAAAGACGAAGACGTTTAATCTGTAGAAACGTGGAACGGTCGGCGCGGCGACTCCTCAACGCGTTGGCAACAAAACGTGAGTTTGCCGCCTGATATTGCCCCTTGGGCGAGGATTTCCGTCGTCTTCGGAGAAGCCGATCCACCTGAATGAGCATTGTCACGCTCTGCACTATGAATATTTGACGGCGATTAGAGACCGCCGTTACAGCTCACAGATGATCATCCGCGCGCGCACGGTTGTGACGATGGACGGAGCGCCCATTGAGAACGGTGCTGTCGCTGTTTTGGGAAACCGGATCGTCGAGGTTGGCAGATTTGATGATGTCAACACGCGCAACGCCGGCAACACTGTCGACCTCGGCGAACAACTGTTATTGCCGGGGCTGATCAACGCGCATTGCCACCTCGATTACACCGGTTTGCGAGGCAAAATCGCGCCGCAAAAATGTTTTGCAGAGTGGATTCGCGCGATCAATGCGGAAAAGGCAAAGCTCTCACCGGACGATTATCTCGCGTCGATCAACGAAGGTTTCGCAGAGGCAAGAAAATTCGGCACAACTGCGGTCGCGAATTTGACCGCTTTTCCAGAATTGATCTCGGAGGTTCAGCCGCCGATTCGCACCTGGTGGTGTGCGGAACTGATCGATATTCGCGCGCCGGAGCGCGCAACTGAACTTATCCACGCCGCAATTGAATCACTCCGTAGTGCGCGACCTGAGCCTGTCCTGAGCAAAGTCGAAGGAGTCGCGCAGTGGGGCCTCGCGCCGCATGCCTTGTTCACGGCGTCGAGAGACTTATTTCGGCGTTGCGAGCAGATGGCCCAACGCGACAACGGTTTGCTGACAACGCACTTGGCCGAGTCGCGTGAGGAAATGCAGATGTTTCGCGACGCCTCAGGGCCGCTCTACGAGTTCATCAAGAGCATCGGAAGGCCGATCAATGATTGCGGGAATGAAACCCCGCTGGGATTGTTCGTCGGCGCGCTCGGCGATCGCGCCCTACCGCAGTGGATCGTGGCGCATTTAAACGAATTGGCGGAAAGCGATTTCGAGTTGCTGGAAACATTCAATTCAAGATTTCACATCGTACATTGCCCGCGAAGCCACAACTATTTTGGCCACAGCCCATTCGCATTCGATCGCCTGCGCTCGCTGGGATTCAATGTTTGCCTTGCCACCGACAGTCTCGCGAGCAACAAAACCTTGAGCTTGTTCGATGAGATGCGCGCTTTTCAAAATAACTTTCCGCGGGTTTCACCGGACGAAATCTTTCAAATGGTGACCGTGAATCCGGCGCGCGCGTTGCGAAGCGAAAATGCGCTGGGACAGATACGGCCCGGTCTTGGAGCAGATCTCATTGCCGTGCCATACTCAACCTCAACGGATATTTTCGAGCAAATCCTCGCCTTCGATGCGCCCGTTAGCTGGGAAATGGTGAACGGAAACACGTAATCCACGCTTCAACTCCCGAAACTGACAATCGGCGAACACGTCTCACCCGTTTAACACTTCAACGATTAAGATTTTAACGCGGCGAAGCCGTTGCTTGCCCACTGCTAACGACGCCCGTAAACTCGGCGTATGGCCGCACAGGGAATGCAGCAGAGGCAAAGCCTCGCGTTGCAGCAGGTTCTGTCGCCGCAGCTACAACAGAGTCTGCTTATTCTCCAGACTCCGCTGCTCGAGCTGCGCAATCTGGTTCAACAGGAGATGGAAACAAATCCCGTGCTGGAAGAGTTGCCCGAGGATTCAGGCGCCAACGAACGCAGCGAGGCTGAAGCTTTAGCCGAAGAGAATTTCAGGGACGAATTCGAAAAATTGGCAAGCCTGGATGAGGAATGGCGCGATTACATGGCGCAGTCAGCGAGCTCCAGCTTCGATGGCCGGCGCGGTTCGAAGGAGGCAGACGAGAAGCGCCAGTTCCTGTTCGATTCCATTCCGGTCCAGGAAACACTTCAGCAAAATCTCGTCGCACAACTCAACCAGACCGTGCTCAGCGCTGATGACCGGAAAGCTGCGGAGCTGATCATCGGCAACATCGACGACGACGGATTTCTCCAAAGCACCCCGGAGGAAATGGCGCTGAACTCGGGTATTCCACAGAACGATTTCGAAAGGATGCTTGGATTAATCCAAAGTTTCTATCCTGCCGGAGTTGGTGCGCGTGATTTACGCGAATGTTTGCTGATCCAATTGCGACGACAGGGAAAGGAACACAGCTTCGAGTACCGGATCGTTTCCGAGCACATGGATGATCTGGGCAGGCATCGCTTTCCGGAGATCGCGCGCCGAATGGCGATCAGCGTCGAGGATGTGCAAAAGGCCGCCGACAGCATCGCGCGACTGAATCCTCGCCCCGGCCAGGTTTTCGCCGCCGCGCCGCAGAATTACGTGTTGCCGGACGTGATCGTGGAAAAGGTGGACGGAGAATATCAGATCTCCTTCAACAACGAACAGATTCCCCATCTGCGGATCAGCAACCTGTATAAGGACATCATTGCGTCTGGCGACTCGCAGAGCAGCGACGCGAAAGACTATATCCGGGACAAAATCCGCAGCGGCAAATTCCTGATCCGCTCGATCCATCAAAGGCAGCAAACAATTATAAATATCGCGCAGCAGATCGTTTCACGGCAGCGCGATTTCATCGAGCACGGCCCATCGCATTTGAAGCCGATGACCATGGCAGAAGTCGCCGAAGCCGTCGGCGTGCATGAGACCACGGTTAGCCGCGCGGTATCCGGCAAATACATGGCCACGCCGCAGGGCGTATTCGAAATGAAATACTTTTTCACAGGTGGCTATCAAACTGCGACCGGCGAATCGCTGAGCAACACCAGCGTGAAACAAGCCATTCTCGACCTCGTGAAGCATGAAAGCGGCAGCGCGCCGTTGAGCGATCACGAGATCGTCGAGATTTTGAGCGAGCGCGGCATTCCCATTGCGCGACGCACCGTCGCCAAGTACCGGAGCGATCTAAACATTCTGCCCAGTCACATGCGGCGGAAATATTGAAGTGCTGCGGAGCCGCCCTTGGGCGTTAATGGCAAGTGAAACTCCGATGCAGCCGGCGCGGGATTCGGCCGTGGCTGCGGTTGCTACTCCGCCGGAGCGCGCTGATGAAATATTTCTGGAAGGCCACGCTCGCGATTCGCAGAGTTCTGCACGTTGCTGCGAGTCATGCGCGATTTCCTTCGCGATATCGCGCTCTTCATTTCATTGGTCCTTGCGTGACCGTCTTCGGTTCGGCGCGAATCAAACCTGACGATCCGCATTACAAACTGGCCCTGAAAATGGGCGCGGCGATTGCCCGGCTCGGATTCACGGTTATGACCGGCGGCGGACAAGGGGGTTATGGAGGCGGCCCAACCGCGGCGCAAAAGAGGTCGGCGGCCGCTCGGTTTGGATGCAACGTCCAGCTGCCATTCGAGGAATCATCCAACATATGTCTCGTTGTGTCCGGCTTCATTATTTTTTCGTTCCCAAAGCGGCTGCTGATAAAATATTCCTACGCCTTCGCTGTTATGCTCAGCGGCGTCGGCACCCTCGACGAGCTTTTTGAGGCGCTCGCTTTGATCAGAACGAGAAGATCAAACATTTTCCGATGTGATCATCGGAACCGATTACTGGCGGCAACTGATCGATTTCATTGAACAGATGGCGGAGCGTGGGAAAATCAGCTCGTCGGATTTACAGCTGATTGAGACATTTCAACGCAAACCAGACGATTCTCCGCGAAACGTTTCCGAGTGGCCTCTGAATCCGTGATGTCTGCACTAAAGCTCTTCATCCTTGTTCAGGCCATTCTTGTGATGGCGGCGTTGGCCCAGATGCTATCTGAGCAAAACAGCCCGCTCACCTCACAAGCGAAACAGGTGCACGGCCTCGCGGTACCGGTGCCGAAAGAGATTTTCCGTTCTCTCGATCAATTCCGGGACGCGAACTGGCGCGCTGTAAAACGTCCCGAAGTAGCTAGCTGGAAATCACATGGTGATCAGGCCCAGATCGCAACTCTGCTCGGTGTCGCGATTGCGGAAGGTTTCATTGCAATGGAAGCGGAAGATTCGGCTGAGGTGAAAAATATCGGTAACAGCGTGCTATCGCTAGCACGAGGACTTGGCATCAGAGAGCGCGCTCTTCGGCGCAGTCGCAGCATTATGGAGCTTGCCGATAAGAATGAATGGTCGGAGGCGCAGAAAGAGTGGGATGGTGTGCTTTCAGATCTCGAAACCGGAATGATTGAACTCAAAAGTGCACAACTGGCCCAGCTGGTAAGTCTTGGCGGATGGTTGCGCGGGACAGAGGCTCTATCCGCGCTGGTACTTCAGAATTATTCACCCGAGCGTTCCAATCTTATTCGCCAACCCGCACTGATTGATTATTTGGAGGAACAACTTCATGCGATGAGCAGTGACATCCGAGCACGTCCCCTTGTGGTAAAACTGCTCGATGGGATACACACAATTCGTTCACTCGTTGAAAGCGAAAATGGACCTCTGTCGGAAGAAATGGTCCGAAAAGTCCACGGCGTCTGCGCCGAGCTTGTGCCGCTGTCGTCACGACGGCTTCAATGAATTGCCAACTTGAAGGCGCATAGAACTCATCTCTCAAATAGGGAACGGGTGCGTAGCTGGAGATTTGGGGCTGCAGCAAGGCGCGAGGAGAGAGAATACCCTTCGTGGATGTTTGACCGACGAGCAACGCCCCTGCAGCGCCAAAGATCTGCAACCCTCCGGGCTAAGTTCTGGCGGCGTTGCTCCTCAGTCATAGAGCGCCTTGGCTATGCTTCTTCGTCGCGCCTTGCCAGCGGCGCGCCAGAACTTAGCGCACTCATTCCCTATTTGAGAGATGGGTTCTAAGCACCGTCGAATTGAAGTTTTTGTTGATCGAATCGAGCAATTGTTCAACTCGATGGATCCTTCGCCGTTCGACGAGAGAGAGCTCGATGATGACGCGGAAGAATTTATCGTCGGTTGGGCGCGAGAATTTCCGCGCCGCGATCCAGTCTCACTGGTCGTTCATGTGAATCAGCTTCCTGCGCACGGGGACGCAGAGCATCTGCTCGAAACCGCTGTACACAATTATTTCACCTATAGAGCCAACCTGAACCGGCTCGAATTTCGCCATCTTCTCAAACAAGGTCGCACCAGCCTATTATTGGCCTGGCGTTTCTGGCCGCTTGTACTCTCACGAGCCAACTGCTCCGTCGACAAGCAGGAACATAGCCGATCGTGCTTCGCGAAGGCGATTATCGCCGGCTGGGTGGCCATGTGGGCGTCCCATGGAAATCTTCCTTTACGAATGGTGGCCGCTCCTGCGCACGGGTCAGCTTTACGAAAAACTGAGCCGGATGCGCGTGGAAGTGCGAAAAACGAATCGACAGTGACAACGCCATGGCCATGGTTTTAACAAGCGCAGAGGCCCGCAAGCGCCTCGCCGAATTGGGGGAAAACCGGATAGGCAGTCAACGATGCGCGGGCGCGTTCACGTTTTTCATCGCGCAATTCAAGAGTCCAATCATTCTGATTTTGATTGGCGCAGCGGTCGTGTCGCTGTTTTTGCAGGACCGCACTGATGCGGCGTTGATTCTGGCGATGTGGCGGAAGCAACGAAAGTACTGTTCTATCGTCACACCGTTCAGGCGTGATCATCGCCCAGAGGCTGACCTGTGTGCACTTGAACGGACCCCGCTTGACTCTCGTGACGCGCCAAATTATTCGAATCATCAGAGATCAAGGATGAAAGGACCTCTGCTGCTCAGTTTACTTGTCGCCGGACTGCTTTGTAGCTGCACTGCGACAGACAACAGCACGCGAACTGAACCGAATACCCAGTCTCAAACACAACCGCAGGCGCCAGCGCCGCTACGGCTACGTCATAACTAGTTTGCGTTAGTGACACGCGTTAGCCCTTCAGTCTACGTCGTTGCGAGAGCAATTGGCAGTTCGGCGGAACGATCAACGAAATCGCCCTTGGTACGGCTTCATATCGGACCGTCGAAAAGCGTAACGGTTCACCATCCAGGTTGACTGGAATTGCTTCTTCAGAATGCACCTCCAGCCAGGGTGTTTGCCAATAGGAGACATATTCGCCATCGGGTGGAAGCTGTTGCAATTCTCGCGCCGCAGCGAGCAACGCCGTTGGCGAGATCGGACGAACCACAAGCACATCGAGCAAGCCGTCGTCGATGCATGCGCGAGGAGCGACTTTTATACCGCCGCCTGTCTGCCGCCCATTCCCCACGATTGCCACCGGACCGTTGCCAGTAATTTCGCGGTTCGGCAAGATCAGTCTTCCTTGATAATGATGAAGGTTAATGGCGAGAATTGCACCCATCACAGTGTACGCGGCTGGACCAAGCAATCGCTTGAGGTCCGGTGAAGTGGTCGCGGTGATCTCGGCACCGAAACCAGAGCTGGCTGCATTGATAAACCAATGATCGTTGGCCTTACCGACGTCGATTCGTACTTCAGCACCTCTCATGCAGAGCGCTAGCGCCTTTTCGGGATTGCGCGGAATGCCGCATGCGATGGCAAAATCATTCGCGGTCCCAAGTGGCACTATTCCCAAACTGGGCCGTGAAACTGTGGGCATATCCATCAAGCCATGGAGGACCTCGTTCACTGTGCCGTCCCCACCCGCAGCAATCAGCAAATCCACTTTGTCTGCTTCCGACACAAATCGCCGCGCATCTCCCTTTTCCCAAGTCACTCGCACTTGAATGCGATGCCCGGCTTTTCGTTGCCGAGCAACTGCGGCTCTCAGAGCATCATTCGCGGCCACTTTCCCGTTGAGAATCAACTGAACTCGCTTGCGCCTTGCTTTCGTATTCATGGAAACACGCGCGGGCGGTTGGAAAGCGTTCGACTTTTCAAAAACTTCTTTCCGTTCTCCGCGCGCGTAATGAGA
>QHQV01000246.1:18207-18581 GCA_003219945.1 Verrucomicrobiota bacterium
GATGTTATATGTCGACATCCCAATGTAGTGAATAGAGTCAAACTGCTCATCCGAAAGTTCCAACAACCAAATTCTTGCCCTTGCAAATTCGCCACGACTGCTCGATATGTGCCGAGCGATTTCCCATGGGCATAAGATCTTCGATCTTCCGGATTGCAGTTTTGTTTTCTGCGCTTCCGGTCTGCGCTTTTTCGGCAACGAACGTAGTGAATCTTTCCCACTACGACATGATGCATCCCGATTTTGCCACGATGAAACGTCAGGGCATTGTGGGTGTAATTCACGAAGCCACGTACCCGCCCTTCGTTCGTGACCCAAAGTATTTGGATCGGCAAATCGGTGCGCTACAAGCGGGACTGCTCTGGGGAGCATAT
>QHQV01000247.1 GCA_003219945.1 Verrucomicrobiota bacterium
CTCCCATCCGCAGCTGAATATGCGGATGCTCTTGCAATGTTCTGCTGATCTCGAGCGCACATCGCACTGGTTCTTCCGGACTCTGGAAAAACAGGAGCGTCATCCCATCGCCGGTCGGCACCCGGACGAGTTTACCTTTTGTTTCGGCGGCCCGAAAACATTCGCTGCCCCGGACAATTTGATTCAGCTGTTGGAGCAGCTCAATCTGCTCATTGACCAGCAACTTCGAGTAACCGACCACGTCGATTGACAAGAGATGTGCGATCTCGAGCGGGAGATCGGGCTTCGGCTCAGCGGACGTATCCTGAGCGTTCATCCTTTAAGAGCCTAACAATACCTTTGCCATGGTTCAGGACAAACAAGGCTTGCCAGGGGTAGGAGGCACAGACAAACAGCCTACGCCGATGCCGATACGTTCACAAGATTCGGAAGCCTTTACTTCGGTGGGGGTGAGGCGACGAGTTTTTGGAAGCGCGGATCATTCCGGAGCGGATCGAACATTGGATCGAGCCGAAGTAGCGCGGGAGTGAGCGGCACGTTTTGAGGCAACGCGCCAGCGTACCCTATCGAGAGCAGTTTCTGTAAAGCGGCTATGGCGTGGTCTGGCTCCCCCATACGGGCCGCCACCCGGGCCCGGATCTCGATTGGAATGGGACCCACTAACGCGTCTTTCTCGATCGGATTCACGACCATGGCCTGTTCCGACAGAGCCAACGCAGCAGCCTTGTCACCGAGACCCATCTTGGTCAGAGCGAGATCGTAAATGAGGGTATAATTGTCCGGCTGCTCTTTGCGGAAAGGTTCCAGTTCATTGCGCGCCTGCTGCCAAGTTTCCTGGGCGGCGGCATGATCGCCGGCCACGTCCTGGGCCCAGCCTAACCAAAAGCGCAGTTCGCCATTAATGTAACCCAACGCTGGATCGGGCTTGGCTAGTATCTCCTTTAACCGCGAGATGATTTGCGCAGGACGGCGTTCAAGGATTGCCTGGTAAACTTGTGTTTCGACGGCCCCCGAGTCGTCGGCACCCGGGTGGAGTGGAGCGAGGAGCGCCGCGGCACGAGGTAGATCGCCCTCGGCCTGTGCGATAGTCGCCATTGTCACGAGGGTGTCGATGTCACCTGGCGTGATATCGAGAACCTGATGAAGCTTTCGCAGAGCTTCCGGGAAACGGCGAAGAGCGACATCGGTAGTCGCCTGCTGCGTGAGGATATTAACATTGTGCGGGTCGAGCCGCTCGGCTTCGTTGAAGTAGGCTTTGCTCCGGTCCCACTGGCCTCGTCTCCGTGCGACATAAGCCAGCAATTCAGGAATTAGGCTGCTATTCGGGAGAAACTGGCGTGCTTGCTCAAAGTAACGCACTGCGGTGTCGTAATCTTTTAGAATCCAGTAGTGGTAAGCTCCCTTGGCCACTACGGCCTCGCCAAGGTTAGGCTGTAGAGTGAGCGCGGTTTCAGCTGCCTGCCGCGCCTCTTCACGCAGGGCAACCGTTGGTTGAACACTCTGTGTGATGTAGCCGCGCGCATCAACATATGACAGCAGCGCCCAACCAAGCGCGAACTTCGGATCCAACCGCACCGCTTCTCTGAGATATTTCTGCGCGCCAAGGACGTTCGCGCTTGTGGGGTAAGTTTTCTGTGTATAAGCCAGACCACGCAAGTAGGCGTCGTAAGCCTTAGGATTGTCCGTTGGCTTCGCGGCAATCTCTTCCTCTTCATGACCGGTGAGCTTCGCTTGCAACTGATCGGCAATAGCCTTGGCCATCTCGCTCTCAACTGAAAAGATGTCGGTCAGCTTGCGATCGAAGGTATCGGCCCAAAGCTGGGAATCATCGGCCGCCCTGATTAGCTGCACGTTGACGCGCACGGCGTCGCCGCTCTTCTGAATCCTTCCTTTAAGGATGTGAGCTACTCCCAATTGCTTTGCGATTGCAGGCAGGTTGTCCGGCGCGCTTTTGTAATGCTGTGTCGATGTGCGCGAGATGACCTTCAAATCGGCAATCTTGGATAAGCGCATCAGAATCTCGTCGTGGATGCCCTCGGCGAAGTAGGCATTGGCCTTGTCGCCGCTCAAATTCTCGAAGGGAAGAATGGCGATGCTCTTCTCGGGAATCAAAACGGTGCCGTTGCTAGCCGTCTCCTCGGGAGGAGTCGACGAGGTCATCCTCAGTGATACTCGCTGGAAAAAGGTCAAAGAACTAATCACCATAGCGAGGGCAGCGACTACTAAAGTAATTACCAGCAGGGACCTTGGCCGCCGGCGCAGGCTAACTGGGCGAACTATCTCCGATCCTTCCTTCCACCCTCTTCTGCGCCTGAGTTTCTCAGGGACCTGTGGATTACCGAGATTCTCCTTGTAGAAATTGAAAAGGTGCAGGTGTAGTCCGTGCTTCACCTCACACTCGCCCAAGTCGTGCAGGCACGGTTGCCACTGGCGGTATTGCGCTAAATCTTCCGCGACATGCGCGGACAAGAGAATGTGTCCGGCATCACCGCAATCAAGCACCCGCTGGGCGACATTGATTCCCGATCCTGCAAAGTTCGTTTTATCATTAACGTCGATGATTCTACTGACAGGTCCACTGTGAACCCCCATTCGCAATCGAATCCGCGGACGATCTTGCAACGCTCTGCTAATCTCGAACGCACACCGCACCGGTTCTTCCGGATTACGAAAAAACAGCAGCGCCATCCCGTCTCCCATCGGCACTCGATTGAGCTTGCCGCTTGCTTCTGCCGCTCGAAAACATTTGGTGCTGCGCACGATTTGATTTAATTGCTGCAGCAATTCAATCTGCTCATTGTTCGAGAGCTTGGAATAACCAGCCACGTCCATTAAGAGAAGGTGCGCGATCCGGAGCTGGAGATCAGGCGTCGGTTCCACCCACCTGTCTTCCTCAGTTTGCGCCCGCTCTGTCTCGAGCGATTTCAATGGGGAAATGACCGGAGTGATTGGAGTACGAAGTTCGTGCGAAAGCATGGCTGGGAAATGGTCTTTGGTCCTGTTGCCGCTCTCCACAACTATCTTTTGTTGCTGAAGCTCTTCCTCACGGCGCCGGCGTTCGGCCGTACCGGCGGAAAGCGCCATCGCCGTAATTGACAGCACGGCTGTCCACCATTGCAGGGCGAGAAGCGACTGATTTTCCGTTTCACTAACGAATGGGCCGAAGCCATGCAGCGTCCCCCACACCGCGATCGCGGACAGGATGAAAATTCCTGTGGCAGTTTCTCGTTGCGTGAAGCGGATGGCAATCCAAATCACAACCGATCCGCAAATTAAAGCGATTGGATAATTTCGGGCGGAAACGGCAGGCCATCCGCCAAATGCCACCCCGCTCAACAGCACCAGCAACAGGAGCAGGGCGCCGACTTCGGCGGCTTCCTTTTTATTCCAACGTCGTTTTGAGGCAACACTCCACAGGAGAACCAGGGGTGTGAAAACAAGATCGCCAGTTGCATCGCCGAGCCACCATGTCAGCCAAATCGCGCCATAGTTTGCCCAATCGGCAAAGCCGGCGACTGCAAGACTCGTCACGCCGAAAGCGGGGCTAATGACGGCGCTGATCCCTGCCGCGAGCGCAAATTTGAAAACGCCTTGTGGGCGATCAAAGACATATGTGCCGCCGGCGAATCGATTCACTAGCCAGACGCCCACAAGCGCCTCGAGCGTGTTGCCGGTGGCGATGGCCAGCGACGTGGCGACATTTCCCGCAGTCGTGACGTTCACCAGAAATGCACCGACAAAAATGGCCGGCCATGCGCGATAACCGAGCAAGAGCAATGCGGCAAGCGCGATTCCGGCCGACGGCCATACCGGCGATGCACTCGCATGCAACGATGCCAGCATCAAACCGAGCTTGCCGGCGATAAAGTAGATGATGGCCAAGATCCCGATGAGCGGCAGCCCAGAGAAACGTCGCGATTGCATCGCCAACTGCCTTTACGCGTAGCCTATTGCTTCCGCCACCCGAAAAGAGTGCAGGATATAATTTAACTCTTGCAGCAATTCAATCTTCTCATTGACCAGCAATTTCGAATAACCCAATACGTCGATTAACAAGAGGTGTGCGATCTCGAGCGGGAGATCGAGTCCAGTCTCCACGGACGTGTCTTGGGAGCTCACCCGTTTGGGAATACTAATAATGCCGTTGGCCGAGTCTCCAGCATCGGCCGCGTACTTCCCTCTACATCCTTCTTCGGCAGCTGCCAGGCGAAGTTTCCGAAAAATTTCAAATCTTTTCAGATAGACCGCGGTCGACAAGAAACAGGCAGGGCACGAGCGGAAGGGTAGTGTTGGACGATTGTGACTGGATTCGCTATCCACGCACATCGAAATTCCGCCCGAGCCGCGCGCAATCGCAAAAGCAGACTCCACTACAAAGCGGAGCAAGGCGACGCCTTCTCATTGCTGTTCAATCACGGCATGCCAGCCATTCGCCTCCTGCGCGAAATCATGTTTAAGACGAAACGAAATAGGATGAAGGCTGTAACACAGGCATTCTTGATGTGCCGTCGAGCTGGCAAGATACCCGTATGATAACCAGCCAACATGGCTGTGTTATTCTCTGCCCTTTTTGGCATAGCCAATGCGGATACCTCCTGCGAGATTGAAAAGCTCCAGCCTATTTTGTCGCGAGCGAAGCGACAACCTTCTCAAAGCGGGGATCGCCGCGCAGCGGATCCCAATACGGATGCAAACGCAAATGACCATAGCTCAAATGGCTTGGAATACGTGCCACAAGACTTAACTGTTCAAAGGCGAGATCCTTCTCGCCGGTCCACGCATAAATAACAGCGAGGTATTGGATCAACAATGGGCCCCTTATAGCGTCTTTGCTAACAGGCATCAGTTCGACCGCGCGGCGGCCTTCGCGAATTGCGTCCTCTTTGTGGCCCAGGGCAGCGTCAGCCATTCCCAACACGCAGAGCCCTTCGGGATAATCAGGTTGTTCCGTAAGCATTTTAGCGGCTTCGGCATGCACACTATTAAAGGCAGCGTGGGCCGCCGCCTTATCATCACGGAACTGAGCGACTACGCCTTCGCACCACGCCCGCGGAAACGGAATACTGTCGTCGTAACACCCATCGTTGGGCAGCGCGGCGAGTGAGCGACGCGCTCCATCGAAATCGCGCTTACACAGCGTTCCGCGCAGCCAAACCCACGCTAGGTGTTTGGCTTCGCTGGAATCTTGGGTAACAAACGCCTCGATTGTCGAGATCAGCGGACGCGGATCGGCATGCCAGTTGAGTTCGACTTCTGCGCGTGCGGCTCGCAGCGCAGCATCTTTGGGAGTAATCGCGATTGCGCGGTCATATACACGCTCTACGTCGGCATAACGGCGCAAATACCGATAACTACCAGCCAGTTGGTCGAGGACTGCAGGGTTTTGCGGGTCGAGCTCGATAGCGCGCTCAAGATTTTTTGTCGATTCATCCCAGCGCCCTTGCCGTCGATCGATATAGCCGGCCAACACAAACGCCCACGGCTCGTTAGGCAGACTCTTCTGTGCCAGACTAAGTTGGTTCCGAGCGCGGTCGTAATCGAGATAACCCCAGTATAAATGCTTGGCGAGAGCAAGATGCGCTTCGCCTGAATTTGGAAGTAGGCGAGTGAGCGATTGGATTGCCTCGTCCGCCATCGCCAACTGCGCAGGAGTGTGATCAATGCCAGTGAAGTAGAGCAAATCGTGAGTGTGGGCCAGTTGATAATAGGCAAGCGCAAAAGCTGGATCGCGCTCGATCGCCTGGTTCAGCAGGCGAACGGCCTCGAATAAGCTCTCCGCTTGAGGCGTGCTGAAAACTGCAGTCGTGATGAGCGTTTTGGCGCGGATGTACAGATCGTGAGCTGTAAGATCAGCAGTTGGCTTTTGCTCGATCGCCGCCTTTTCGTTTGGAGAGATTTTAGCTTGAAGCTGCGCGACTATCTTCGCAGCCAGCTCGCTTTCGATTGCGAACACGTCCGCAATATCACGGTCGTACCGTTCGGCCCAAACCTGGCTGTCGGTACGAGCATCGATCAACTGCGCGTTGACGCGGACCCGACCCCCAGCGCGTTGCACGGTGCCTTCCAATACATGCACGACGCCGAGCGCCTTCGCGATCTCGCGCAGATCACGCGAGGTACTGCTCTTGTACTGCAATGTCGAAGTGCGACTGATGACTTTCAGATCAGCAACTTTGGCCAATCCCGTGAGGATTTCGTCCTGAACCCCTTCTGCGAAGTAAATGTTCTCCTTCTGATCGCTCAAATTTTGGAATGGAAGAACAGCGATGCTCTTCTCGGGAATGCTGGCCCAGGCGCCGGTTTTCGCCGAGTTTACAGGCGCTACGCCCGATAAGGGCGCTCGATGCGAAAGCAGCAGCGAACCTATGAGCAGAGCTACCGCTGACCCCAGCAACACGACAATGACAAACATTTTCGTCCGGCGCGTAGAGATAACCGGCCGGAAGACGTCAGATGTTTCTTTCCGTCTTCGTCGCCGGAGTTTCTCAGGGACCTGGGGATTGCCGAGATCATCCTTGTACAGATTAAACAAGTGCAACCGCAGCCCATGTTTCACTTCGCACGCGCCCAAATCGTGGAGATAAGCCCTCCAGTGGCCTACTTCGGCCAAATCTTCCACAATGTGGGCCGATAAAAGAATGTGTCCGGCATCGCCGCAGTCCAGCACCCGCTGGGCGACATTGATTCCCGAGCCCGCGACGTTCGTCTTCTCGTTAACGTCTACGATGCGATTCACAGGACCACTATGAATTCCCATCCGTAATTGGATCCGCGGATGATTTTGCAAGGCTCTGCTGATTTCGAGCGCGCACCGCGCCGGTTCTTCCGGACTTGAGAAGAAAGCCAGCGCCATTCCATCGCCCATTGGAACTCGGATGAGTTTGCCGTTTCGTGCCGCATTCCGGAAGCATTCCGTCGTGCGGACGATTTCGGCCAACTCTTGGACAACTTTAACCTCCTCCTCCACCAGCAGTTTTGAATAACCTACGATGTCGAGTAACAGCAGGTGGGCAATCTCGGGCTGGAGATCAGGAGTCGGTTCCGCGGGCGTGTGCGGGGCGTTCACGCGTTTGGAAATGATAGTGACAGCCTCGGTCGCGGGCAACTGCGGAGCCAGCAGAATCGCATTACAACTAGGCACTAGCTGTCTCAGGCTGTAAACGGATTTGTTTCGTCCGCGCAAACAAACCCGTCCCGAACGCGGCCAGGTTGAGGACGATCATGACTAGCGAGAAAAGGTACATCCCCATGGCTACTGCGATAACGACGTGCATCGCGCACACGCTGGGGAGCCAAATCTTTCGTGTTCTGGTGTTCCAGATAAAGACCGGATATCCAAATTCCAGCACGAAAATGAAGATGCCTGCCACTGGAAATAGGTATTTCCATCTCACCAGGATTTCGGGATCAATCACATTGAATGGCGGACGGATCAGCGCGCGCCAAACATTCGAGCCATCCCACCAGCCGCTACCAAGGCATTTGGTCAGGCCGCTGAAAAAATAGACAACGCATAAGTGGAGCTGAAGGACGCGCCGCCAGAATCCTAAAAGCTGCGGATTTTTCGGCTGCGATTTTCGCAATCGCCAGTCAAGCGAATATCGGTCCGGCAGCGGCGACAACATCAAATAGAACAGGCCAATCGTCAGAAAATTATCCATCCCATAGGAGACGAAGCTTCCGCTTTTCGCCGCGCACAGGTGTAAAAACCACCCTGCAATTGCTAAAAACCGGGAGGCAACTCCAACAACAAGACCGCAGCCGACAGCTAGCAAACAAGCCCATGCGAGAAAGAGTACTGCCTCCTCATGTATGCCAAGTTGTGCCGCCGAAGCAACAAACCATCCGAGTCTTGGGACAAAATGGCTTTCCAAAGAAAGCAACGCTTCCGCCACTTTGCGCGCAGTTCCCGAAAGCAGAGAAATCCAATCGCTTCGAAGAGAAAGGGAGTAGATCGTTACCTGCAAACCAAGGCCGACCCGTAATACTGCCAGCCATGTATCGGTGCTGGGAGGAAACAGAAACCCGAACAGTTTGGTCTTAACGCTTTGCATCTGGCTTAGTGATGGTTCCTTTTGGCAGGCGCGTTCTCGAGATTGAAATCGTACGCATACAGAAACTCATATGATTCTCGTTTTCCCTCCGTGAATTCGCGTGCGGTCGGCAACCTGATCGATCCAAGTATCGCGCGAACACTCTCGACGTCGGGATGCTCGCGCCAGACGGATTGCGCCAGCGTCTTCACCAAAATTTCGCGTAAAGCATCGTGAGGGGTGCGCCCGATACTATCCAGGAAACCAGCTATCGGCAGTGCGGCGGCTGGGCTGCTAACCAACGGCAACTCATATTCTACTCGTCCCTCCGGGTAATGTAACTCGAAGATTAGCCCGTAACCGCCCGGCACGTTTGGTGCAAAGTACCCGTAGCCGGCTTCAACGCCGGCGACTTGAACGTACGTAGCAAGCGCCTCGCGCGCCGAATTCGACGCCGGCAGCTTTCGGCCGAGCGCAGCGGAAAGAGCCGTCTCCGCTTTCTGGGAAAAATTCTTAAATGAAACAGGAAGAATCGTTGGTCCTTCCGCGACAACCCGCAACGTGTCGCGACAGGAAACCAAAACGATCAGAAGAAGATGCAGAGTGAGCCAGGCGAGGTAAGCATACTTTTGCCGCAAGGTGCGTCGGATGTTTAGTGACTAGGCATGGAAGTAGGTGTGGCGAGCGCGTCGAGAACCTGTTTTATGTCACCTGGATCAGGAGACTGAACCCTGTGCATAACATTAGGATCGTTAGCGGCAGATTCTCCAGCCGCTAGGTTGTCCGCGGCTTTGGATTTTGTGACCTTAACAGTCCTGATGTTTCCCGGAGGGCCATTGTCCGGAGGGCAATTGTAACGCGAATGGCATTTGTAGTCATACGGCTGGGGTTTTTCGCCGGGCTTCTTTATAACACAGAGGCAATACTGCCCATTATGGCCACGAACCTGTTCCAACGCTCTGTAGAAACGTGTACCATCATCCTTCCACTCAGCGTATGTCGGACCTTTATCCTGACTTCCAATCTCCACACAGTATGATGCGATCTGTGGGATGAATGGAAAATCGCAGCAGCTGACGACCACAACCATCGCGATTACGGCTAATACAACAAACCGGAATGTTCCAGATAACGTCTTCATAGCGACAGCTGGTTTGACTCCGCGGGGTGCAATTATCAAGCCTAAAGTTTCGCATCGCTGATTCCGCAGGCTTGCGTTTATGCGATCGCCGTGCCAAACCGGCCACAGGCTGGTTGCTACAGGAACTACGCTGCGCGACGTTGCTGGTGAATGAAAACGGTCTGGCGCGTATTAGCTTATCTGAAGCGGTATCCCTGGTTGGCTGCGGGGACGCTTGCGTGCGCGATCCTGGGCACGTTAATGGTGATCGTATTTCCGAGCGTGACCAAATGGATCATTGATGACGTGGTGCGCGCGAATCGGCCGGACAAATTGCTGCCGCTGATTTTGTTCGCCACAGTGGCATTTCTGATTCAGCACCTTTTCAATTCGCTTCGGATTATTCTGAATAACACATTCGAGCAGAAAGTTATCTTCGATCTGCGCAGCGATTTGTATTCGCACATTCAACTGCTGCCGTTGCGCTGGTTCGATAATCGGGCCACGGGCGACCTGATGACGCGGGTAATCGAAGACGTGAACTCGGTCGAGCGCGTGTTGATCGACGGAATCGAGCAAGGCGTGGTGGCAGTTTTGCAGATCGTCATCGTGATGGCGGTGATGTTTTATTGGAACGCAAAGCTGGCAATGCTTGCGCTGGTGCCACTTCCGCTGCTCATCGCGGGTGCGCTTGGTTACACGCTAACGGCGCATAGACGGTATCGGTTACAGCGGCGCGCCGCATCAAATATCAATGCGCTGTTGCATGATAATCTTGCCGGGATTCGTCAGATCAAAAGTTTTGCGCGCGAACGCGAGGAACACGCGCGTTTCAATCGCGCCAGCGATCAATTGCGGCAGGCCACGCTGGTGGTGATGCGGACGTGGGCGATTTACTCGCCGTCAATGTCGATGTTTGAAGCAATCGGCGCGTTGCTCGTGCTGGGATTCGGCAGTCATGCCGTTTTGACTGGCAGCTTGCAGCTCGGCGATCTGGTCGCGATCCTGATGCTCACGGCATTTCTTTATGATCCGATCAGCCGGTTGCATCAGCTGAATCAACTGGTGCAGGCCGGGCGGGCAGCGGGCGAACGTGTTTTTGAGATTCTCGACGAAGACGCCGAGCCGGGCGTTGTGGCCGTGTTCGGTGACCCCGGGACCGCGATCACCAATGGCGGCGACAGTGCGCGAATCATTGGTGACATTCAGTACGAAAACGTCAGCTTCAGTTACATGGAAGGATTGCCGGCGCTAAAGCACATTTCGTTTCATGCGCTGCCGGGGACGACGACTGCGCTGGTCGGCGCGACCGGCGCCGGCAAATCGACGCTGGTGAATTTGCTGGTATGCTTTTACGAATTCGACTTCGGCCAGATTTACGTCGATGACACACCAATTCGCGAGTACGACCTGCACACGTTGCGCGGAGCAATCGGCGTGGTGACGCAGGAAAGCTTTCTGTTCAACGGATCGATTCGCGAAAATCTTTTGATGGGGAAACCAACCGCCACTGACGCAGAATTATGGCGCGCGGTGGATGCTGCGAACGCGCGACAGTTTATCGAGCGTTTGCCGCAGGGTGTGGAAAGCGTAGTTGGCGAGCGTGGCGTGAAATTGAGCGTTGGCGAAAAACAGCGGCTCTCGATTGCACGGGCGCTACTCAAAGATCCACCGATTTTAATTCTTGATGAAGCAACTGCCAGTGTGGATACGGCGACGGAACGACTGATTCAGGAAGCGCTGGAACATTTGATGGCGAATCGAACGTCCATTGTGATTGCGCACCGGCTTTCCACGATCGTGCGCGCGGACCAAATTCTGGTGCTCGATCACGGCCGAATCATCGAGCGCGGCACACACGATGAATTGCTCGCGCTTGACCGAAAATATGCGCAGCTATGCCGGCAGAGTCTATTGGAGTCGTCGCCTCAGCGGGAATCAGAGCCGCAGGAGGAAATCGTCGCCTCAGAAGTCGTGGAAGCGCAGGAGGAGCGATTGCAAGTTTAACAACCTGGCGGACACGTTGCCTGAGTTACGATAAGTCGCGCAGCAAGAGATCCTGGTATTTTCGTTCTAATTCTCCGTAACGTTGCTCGCTCTCGGCCAAGGCGCGGCGTTCTTCCTGAAGCGTTTGCTCAAGATCACGAATTCGCTTTTGAAGATGCAAGGACATCTTTGCCACCGCCGGCCCGACGGGATCGCCGAGTTGAATTTCGATTTGATTTTCAACCTGTAACTCGCCGGTTTCCCACAGGTCGGGCATTTCCCGGATTTTCCGGCGAGTACCCTCACAGCTGTTGATAACGACCGTTTCGCCGTCGATTTCGCCGAGCCGAATAAATTCCCGCAACGTACCGAGCGTAGTCGGCCCGTAGTAATGCTCGCTCGTTAACTCGACCAGCCAGTCCATGCCGAGCTGCGGGACCATCGGTGCTTTGATCCAGGTCTGCCCGTCGCTGGACAGAGTGTCGTGCGGTGCGATCTGCGCCGCAGCAGCCCAACGCGTAATCTGCTCGAACTGCACCGGACCGAAGGTGCTACCGTCCTCGTGTTTGCGGAGAAACCATTTTTCGTTCACCGGGGAGATTTGGTTGTCCGTTAAGGCGATGGCGACCCGGAATGGGCAGGCGAAGCTGTCGGAATAGCGATGGTCTGACCGGCCTGCAATTTACGGCCGTCCTCAATGTGATTGGCTTTCTGTAAGTCGTCCACGGTCACCTTGTACATTTTCGCGATGGACGTGAGCGTTTCTCCGCGCGCAACAGTATGCGTATTGCCTGCGACCACGGAATGCGATGCAGATGCGGCCGGAGCGGCTGCGGTTGCCGGGGCGGGTGCACCTTCTCCGATCATTACACCTGGCCGAGCATGCGAGAGTTGTTGCTCCAGTCTGAGAATCTCCTGAGAAAGCGCGTCGATTTTGGCGTTTTGTTCGTCAACCTTTTTTGTCAAAGCTTCAAGCTGCGCGGACTCGGCTGATTTTGCTTCATGCGGGGCGGGGCTTTGCGCAAAAGCAATCCAAAGCGCGAGAGAGCTTATTGCGCAGAAAATGCCGGCTACCTTCATGGCAACGAATTTTGCCATCGGCACATTTGTCTGACAAGCGGGTTCGCCGCACTGAACCATTGTTTTTTTAATGCTTAACGAATTCGGTGTGATGGTGTAATGATTCCACGGGCGGCGCGCAGCTTGCGTTTCGAATTTTTGCTCGTACGTTTTTTCATGCCTGAGCGCATTCAAAAGCCAGTGGAACCGGCTCCGTGGGAACCAAAACAAGGCGATGGCGGTGGCCCGCGTTCGCCGGACGTTTCGCGACCGGACACAAAGGATCTGTTAAAGAAAATGCGCAAAGTCGATCCCAACCAATCCAAGCGCTATCGGCAGCGCACGGGTCAGTAATGGACCGTTCACAGTTGGGATTTGACCAGAACGTATCTGGTGCAGAGGATGACTTTCCTTCGCTGCTGCGACGCAAAGGTCTGCTCGGCCCAGTTGCGTTGGGTCCGATGACGCAAACCGCAACGCAACAACAGACGTGGCAATCGACCGAGGCGACAACGATCCTTGCGTTCAAATTTACCGGCGGCGTTCTGGTTGCGGGTGATCGCCGTGCAACTGCGGGTAACACCGTCGTCTACGATCGTGCGGACAAGGTTTTGGAGATTGATCGGCATTCGATAATGGCCATCGCCGGTGTGCCTGCGACGGCGTGGGAGATGGCGCGCGTGCTCGAGCATTCACTCGAATATTTTCGAAGAACTCAGCTTCAGGAAATGACTGTCGACGGCAAAGTGCGGGCGCTCTCGAAGTTGTTGCGCGATAATTTCGGGTTCGTCATGCAAGGAATCGGTGTCGTAGTCCCGATCTTTGCGACTTACGACGGAAACTCAAAACCCGAAGCGCGGCTGTATTTCTATGATGCAATGGGCGCGCAATTTGAAGCAACCGATTACGCAGCGACGGGGTCCGGTTCGCCTGCGGTCCGCGGCATTCTCTATTACGAAAACACCTGGGGCGCGAAGCCGCTGCACAACTTGAGCGAACAGGAGGCAGTATCCCTCGCATTGCGTGCGCTCGACACCGCTGCGGAATCCGATACGGCGACAGCAGGCGTGGATCGCAGCGGAAAGGTTTATCCCGTGATCAAGATTGTGTCGCGCGAAGGCATCACCACTTTGCCCGAGGGCAAAATCGCCGTCGTATTCAAAGAAATGGTTGCATGATCGAAGAGCCGTATCGTTGGGTCGAAGCAATCGCCAACCGGCGCGAGTACATCGAAGGGCAGCTCGCTCCCGGTAGTCCCATCGCGGCGCTCGGTTATCGCGAAGGCATTCTGTTTGTCACGCTTGGTCAGACGCGCCAGAAACTTTTCGAGATCTACGATCGGATCGCAATGGGAGCGATTGGGCATCCCGGCGATATCGAGCGGTTGCGAATGGCTGCGATTGAACTGGCAAGCACCGAAGGCTTCACCCGCTCGGCTGCAGATGTTTCATTGCGGCGGCTAGCGCATTATTCGCTCAGTCCTGTCATGAAAACCGCGTTCGAGCAGGTGTACGGGCCGCCGTATCTGGCGCGGATGCTCTTTGCGGAGGTGGGCGTACACCCCGAGGACGATTTGTTTTTGCGAGTTGAATACGACGGCGAAATCGCGAGCAACGGCGCGACGTATGCGCGAGCGCGACAGGATTTTGCGGTGCTCAGCGGCACGCGCCAATCGGTCGAACTGATGGAAACATTTCTCAAAAGCGAACACAAACCGGATGCCAGCTTTGAAACGGCAGTGAATTCAGCGCTCGATGCATGGAGTGTCGGGCACATGTTGTTGCAAGCCAGCGAGACAAACGAGCTGCCTGCGCGCGACGCGATTGCGCAACATCGCCAGGAACAACTCGCCATTGCTGCAATCGAAGCAGCAGTACTGGAGCGCGATGGCAGCAGACCGATTCGTTATCGCTCGTTAGCAGATAAGGAATTGCGCTCCATCATTACTCAGTGATTAAATGATGAAGAGAAATCTTCTCACGGGGACCATAAATGAAACAAGCCTTCCGGAATGTGCTGGCGGTCGCGGGCTTGTTGTTGATGATCGCCTCGTTTGTCTGGATTTTGTTCCATCAGGAGAAGCGATCCGCGGTTTATAAAGAATCGAAAGGGGCTCAGCCCCGGACCTCCAAGCCGTTTGCAGCAGTCGTTCTTGATCCAGGTCATGGCGGTCAAGACTCCGGCGCAATGTGTGGCGGAGTCATGGAAAAAGATCTGACGTTGGACGTAGCGCGCCGCGTCGATCGCCTGCTAGACTCTCAAGGGATTGCGACATTTATGACGCGCGTTGGGGACAGCTATGTTTCGCTGGCGGATCGCGCAGCGTTCGCGAATCGGGCGAACGACAGCATTTTTATCAGCATTCATTTCAATGAAGACAATAAACCGGTCGCGAGCGGCGTTGAAACTTACTACGCTGCGCATCAGATCGCTTCCGGCTCTGCTCTCGCTTCGTGGCTGCCGTTTTTCTCTCGGCCGCCGTCCAGTTCGCCGAAGCCAGAAAGCCAAAGTCTAGCCGGTTTCATTCAGGAAGCACTGGTGGCGCGAACCAGCTCCGTCGATCGCGGGACGCAAGCCAAACAATTTTTTGTGATCGCAAACGTGACTTCTCCTGCGGTGTTGATTGAGGGCGGCTTTATCACGAACAAGGACGAACTGTTGAAACTCGCAAGCGAGGATTATCGCGACCAATTAGCGGCGGCAGTTGCCGACGGCATTCTGCGGTACCGAGACGTAGTGAGTCAGCGGAACTCAGCCTTGGCAGCCACAAGTCAGAAGAGCGCAGAATAGGCAAAGGGCTTCGTCGTCGAATGAACATGAAAATCACAACCGCTGTAGTGATCTTCATGGGATCGATAATGCTGGTGCGGGCGGACCAACTCGTAGAAAGCGTGCAGCAGGCCTTGAAGGACGAGGGTTTCTACTACGGCGAAGTCAGCGGCGAAATGAATGCGAATCTCACGGCAGCGATCCGCCGTTATCAAATTCGCAATGGCCTGCAGGTCACCGGTGAGCTAAACGATGAGACGCTGCGATCGCTCGGGATTAAATCTTCTGGGTCGTCGCGGTCAACGACCAAAGCTGCGTCACCGACTCCTGCGGCGGGTGCTGTGCCTGGCGAGCCTCCTTCCGTCGAGACGGAAACCGCAAGTCCAGCCCCTCCGGTTCAGCCTTTCAATAATGGGCCACAAGGCCAGCAGGTTTTTCCTTCAACTCCCATGGGTCCCGCGAACTCACCGGGGACAATTTTTGCTGATACACCGTTTGCGACCGCTCCTCCGGACGTGCAACGCAATGTGATCGTCTCGGCGCAGATCACCCTCGCACGGTACGGACTGTATCGTGAACAAATTGACGGAATCTACGGACCTGCGATGGAACTCTCCCTGCGCGCCTATCAAGCGCGAACGAACTTGCCAGTGACTGGCCGGCTGGATCTCGAAACGCTCGCAGCGCTGCGCTTGTTGCCGGGACCGCGCCAGCCATTTTACAATCCCTACCGCCAGCGTATGCGTCCGCCTCGTGGGCCACCGATTCGGGGTCAATGGGAACCCGGCTAGCGTCGGTTTGGATTGTCGAAACGCACCGACTGCAGTTCGGCGAAAACTGTGCCCACGAAAATTTGTGCCTCAATGCGAAGGATGAGCCGCTCGGCATCGTCTGACACCCAGATTGTGGCGCGACGAAATTTCTTGTACGGCTCCAATTCGAGATGCTTTCCGATGCGTTTGAGTTGCAGATCAAGCTTGATCGCGTTGTAAGTGCTGGGTCGCACAGAGATTTTGTCTCGCCCAGTTACCTTGATAGTGGCGAAGTAAGCGTTTGTGGTCGGGTAAACCGCCAGTCGATAAACGTTCCCTTGTTTGAGTGGCTGACTGCGCAAGTAAAGTGCCGCCGAATGCAGATCGAACAAGTCCGGCAAATTAAATTGCTTGCTGGTTGTCTTGGCGGTAGCGCCTTCGCCTTCTGTCCGTGCTCGAGTCACTCCACTGCCAGTGAAAGTGAGATGGGTAGCGATTTTCTTCGAGCGGTAGCTCTCGGTTTGCTGCGTTTCGATGGGAGCGAGTGTTTCGGAGTTCGCAACGGCGCGTTGCGTGACATCCAGTTTCCACAAGGCCCGAACGAAGCCAATGGTTCGGCCTGTACCTTCGAGTTGAAACCTGTCGTTTGATGGCTTGGTGAAGTGAATCTCACCGGTGGCCGCGGTGACTCCAGACCATCCGAAGCGATAGAACGCGCGCAGAGGGCGCAACTCTGGAAAATTCCCCGCTGGCTCTTTGCTCAGTGTTGCCTGCCAATCCGCAGCGAACGAACCGGTCCAAAACGCGAGCAGGATCGTAATCGCGCATTTCGTTATCCGGAATCGGGATGGAAGAAACATTCTGTGGAGGTTCGCAACTGCTCACAATCATTGGCGTGCCAGCGGATGATTTCATCCGTACAAAAAATACACGCGAGTTTAGCCCGCGTGTATCTTTGAAATTCGAGGCGAACCTCAGGGTTTCGTCGCTCTTGCTGCCGGAGTGACAGACGAACCTGCCACAGGCTTCTTGGTCGAAGCTGTAGCACGACCGGGTTTGTTTAGTGTGTCGATGATTTCGCTTGTGAAATCAACAGTCTCTGGCGCGTACAGCACGACTGGAACTCCATTGATGCTCATACCCGATTTATCCAGCACAAAATCGAGGCTCTTAGCTTTGACTTTCTCAACGACGACGTCGGTAATTTCCTTCACGATTCCCTCGCGCATTCGCATCAATTGCTCCTGCAACTGACGTTCCCGCGTCTGGCGAAAGTCGCTAATCTCACGCTCCATGCTTTTGATATTGGCGATTTTGTCATCGCGCTCCTTGGCCATGCCGGTTTTCTTGTCGGCGCTCAATGCCGGAGACTCAAGCTGCTTGTTTAAATTATTAATTTCGTCGAGCGCTTTTTTGTAAGCTTCGGCCCGGTCATCGTATTCCTTTTTAGCAGCGTTTTTAGCCTCGTTGATTTTTACCTCTGCGTCCTTGGTTTTGTTGTAATCCTTGAACGCACGCTGCATATCGACCGTTCCAATTTTGCCTGTGCCCTGTGCGAAGGCCGCCATGGGAACGGCCAACGTCAGCGCAGAGAGTATTGACAGAGACTTTTTCATAGAAACAGAGGATATGGTGGACGAATCGCGTTAGACTGCAACCACATATATTCGTTCAAAATTGATACCCCACGTTGAAGTTGAAATGGCCGCCGCCGTTATAGCCGTCACGCATCACCGGGTACCCATAATCGAGGCGTAGTGGACCGATCGGCAAATCAAGCCGGAGTCCGATGCCGATATCCGACGCCATATGATTGAAGCCAAAAGACCACGCGTCGCTATTTACAAAGCCCGTGTCGTAAAAGACTGCGCCCCGCGCTTTTTCGATAATCGGGAAAGTCCACTCAATCGTGGCACGCGCCATTGATTGGCCGCCAGTCGGCTCGCCGTTTTCATCCTTAGGCCCAATTTCGCGGAACGGAAAGCCTCGGAGGTTGTTCGAGCCGCCCAGGAAGAGCCGCTCATAAATTGGCACCTCGTTGTTGTTACCCCATTGGCTCACCGTCGCGACTTCGCCATTGATGAGCAGGATGGTATCCCAAGGTAAATGGAAATATTGCGATCCCTCCAGATCGAGTCCGTAAATTTGCGTGTCACCTCCAAGAAAGCCACCGGTCATAGCCGGCGAAAACGTGATGCGGTGTCCCCGGCGGGAGAGCAACGGATTGTCGCGTGAATCATATACGATGCTCCCGAAGAGCTTGCTTTCGACGGTTGATCCGGCCTGGGACTGGATGAACTCAGAGGAGCTCGGGTCCACATTGAAAATGTCGATGTCCTGCAGTGTGTATCCCAGGGTGCCGTACATGTAAGCGGTTAATGGCTTGCGCAACTCAAACGTGAATCCGTAATTGCGCTGGTCATATTGGGAGCTCAAGTAATTCGCCTCGTTGTAAAATGCCGAGCCGCTGAGCGCAAGACGGCGATCAAGGAAATAAGGTTCTGTAATTGTAAGAATAAAGTCCTTACGCTCGGTGCCGTACTGGAGACGTAGACGGAACTTTTGCCCTCCGCCAGTGAACGAAGGCCAGTTGAACAGATCGAAATTGCCCTGGGTGAGTTCCGCAAACCCCACCAGTTGATCGACCGTGCTGAAGCCGCCGCCAAAACTCAATGAACCGGTGCGTTTTTCCTGGACGAGGATGGTCAGATCTTTTCGCCCAGGTATGTCTGTGTCTTCCGGATAAGTCTCGACCTTCGCAAAGTAACCCAGGTTTTCCAGACGCTTCTTCGTGGTGTCTACACGAACGGTGTTGAAAACATCGCCCGGCGCGACGAGCACTTCGCGACGGATGACCTTATCCTTGGTGCGCGTGTTGCCCTCAATATTTACCCGATTCACAAATGAGCGGGTGCCCTCTTCGATCGTGTAGTGCACGTCTATGAGCGCTGGCCCGGCCGGCGTGCCCTCGGGCGTAATCACGAGATCGACGTAACCCCCGCTGCCGTATGCGTCGGCAACGGCCTTGGCGTCGTCGCGCAGCTGTTTCGGCGAATAGACGCTGCCCTCTTTCATTT
>QHQV01000500.1 GCA_003219945.1 Verrucomicrobiota bacterium
TAGGCAGAGGTCAAGGCCGATCCGTCTTACGCAAATGCGCGCGCGTCAGTGCGACACGCACGCCTGCCCCCCGGGAGTGCTATGGAACAATGGGAGCTGATTCAAGAGATGCTGTTGGCGCAGGAGCTGACGTCTGCGGCTGCGAGAGCAAGGCGGATCGACCGACCAGCTGGAGTAAGCTCGCATCTGCTTCTTTCACAGTTCCTCCTGCGTCTTTCACAATCCTGTCTTGAATGACAGGCTCGACTGGCGCCGACTTCGTCTGACGACGATAATCGGCAACGAGCGTTGGCGGCTGTTTCTTGATCGGCAGCGCCTGGTAGTTTTCGATTCCTATTCCGATCGCGCCCGCCAGTTTCGCGCGCCAATCTTTGTTCAAGATCAATTTGCTTTCGCCGCGCTCCGTCAAAAACCCACCTTCGATTAGCACCGCCGGCACTTTCGTCAGGCGCAGCACCGCAAACCGGGCGCGTTTGATACCACGGTCATACTCGGGGAGGTGGCCCAGAAGCGAATGATAAATGCACGCGGAGAGCGCCATACTTTGCGCGTCCACCGAAGTGCCGGGTTGCATATTGACCGAGCTCGCAGTCACGTTTCCGTCAGAAGTTGATGGCGCGCCGCGCGGTGTGAACGAAAAGATTTCGAACCCCGTCGCGTTCGGATCGTCATTCGTCGCGTTGAAGTGAATGCTGACGAAAATAGAGTTGCGCGCAGAGTTGGCGATTTTCGCTCGCACTTCCAACGGCACAAAATAATCGCCTTCGCGAGTCATGATCACGCGCAATCCTTTCGCCTGCAGAATCGGGCGGAGCTTTCGCGCGACATCCAGGGCAAAATCTTTTTCCGCCCCGTAGCGGCTCACCTGCCCTTTGTCATGGCCGCCGTGCCCAGGGTCGAGAACGACTGTCTGAACGTTGCCCACACTTGGAACACGGTGTGGGCGCACGAGGGGCTCAATTGTCTTGACAACGTCAGTGCGCGACACCAGAGATTTTCCATCTTGTTCAAGCACGGGAAAGCACAACCAACTCCGAACGCCATTGATCATGGCTTCACGGCTACCACTAACGAATCCCAGAGGAACATCGGCTTTCTCTGATTGTATTTTCGCTCCCGACGGGGCGACTTCTGCGGGCAAACCGTAAAACTTGGAAACGTTATCCACGCTCAGATAATCGTGGCCGTTTACTTTGATTACCTGCCACTCGCCGGCAGCAATCGCAATTGACGACGGAAGAGCCAAGGAAGCGAACA
>QHQV01000011.1 GCA_003219945.1 Verrucomicrobiota bacterium
ACGTCGATCAAGTCCTCCTGCCCGCCGAGTTCAGGCGACTGCCGACCGGCGATCATGTCATAGGCTTCGAATTGGCTGCGATGATACGCATTTGCCGCAGCGATGTTCTCCGGGCTGCGATTGCTCGCGAGCACATTGATCATCGGATCGATATGAAAAATTTTGATGCGGCTGTTGATTTGCCGCATCGCTTTGACCGAGGCGATCGTCGGGCGCACGAGCTGGCGCTTCATTTCGTTGCCGCGATTTCGTGTGCATCTCCGCGCACATCGGAACAAGTCGTGCTCAGCCGCGTAGGACGCGATTTGTACGAGAAATTTTTCCGAAACTATACGCGCAAACAGTGGGGCATCGATCCGTCCCAGCTCGATGCGCAGGTCGCTGCGCGTATTCCGGTTCGAACAAATCGCGACGATCGGTATTTTACCGACAACTTCCAGTTCATGCCCAACCATGGATTCACGCGTCTCTTTGAAAACATGCTCGATCACAAGAATATCACGCTAGCCCTCGGCGCTGACTATCGTGAGCTGCGGAAACACGTGAGCTTCGAAAATCTGATCTACACAGGACCCATTGACGAGTTCTTCGAGTATCGCTACGGCAAGCTGCCTTACCGTTCACTTCGGTTCGAGCACGAAACTTTAAACAAGGAATGGCGTCAGCCGGTGGCCGTGGTGAATTATCCTAACGACTTTGACTACACGCGCGTGACGGAGTTTAAGCATCTGACCGGTCAGAATAATCCACGTACCAGCATCGTGTACGAATTCCCGCAAAGCAGTGGTGACCCGTACTATCCCGTGCCTCAACCGAAGAATGCGGCGATTTACGCGAAATACCGAGCATTGGCCGAACAGCAGCAGAACGTCCACTTTGTAGGCCGGTTGGCGACGTATCGCTATTACAACATGGATCAAGTGATCGGGCAGGCGTTGACTACGTACCGTAAACTGAGGCGAGAAGATTCTCGTTGCGACCAAAGCACTAACATCAAGCATCACTCCGCGCGCTTGCTTCAGCGCGTTTGATCTGCTCGCGGCAATCGCTGACCTAACGAAGCAAAATGCGCGCGTTTCAGAGTTTTTTCCTTGGCGGGTTTGAATGCTCGACACACCGCTTGCGCAACGGAAAACGGCTCGATCTAGTTCATTCGACGAGGCACGATCAATTCGTTGCCAGTGACTTCAGGTTACTTCAACGTCACGGAATATTCTCGGCGCGCGAAGGATTGCGCTGGCATTTGATCGAAGCACAGCCAAATCACTTCGATTTCTCTTCTGCGCACAAAATCATCGACGCTGCCTGTGAAACGGGGATGCAGGTTATCTGGGACCTCTGGCATTATGGATGGCCCGACGACATCGATATCTTTAGCGAGGAATTTATCACCCGTTTCACTGCATTTGCGCGGGCCGCGTCGGAAAAACTGAGCGAGAAAATTGGAGCGCCGCTAATTTGTCCAATCAACGAAATTTCGTTTTTCTCGTGGGCTGGCGGCGATGGAGGTATTTTTAATCCGTTTGCACGAAATCGCGGCAACGAGATGAAGCAACAGCTCGTGCGCGCGAGTATTGAGTCGGTTAAGGCGATGCGTCAGATCAACCCGCGCATCAAATTTTTTCACGTCGATCCGATGATCAACGTGCTGGCGAGCGATCCCACGCCCGAAAATGTCGCTGCCGCAAATGCATATCATTGCAGCCAATTCGAAGCATATGACGTGATCGCCGGTCGCCGCTCGCCTGAACTCGGAGGGCAGGAGGACTGGATCGACGTCGTTGGTGTCAACTACTACATTCACAACCAGTGGACGTATCCCGGCGAAGGCGGATCAATGATCGTGCCTTCCGATCCGCGATACCGGCACGTGCGCGATTTGCTTCAGGAGAGTTTCGAGCATTACCGCAAACCACTTTTCATTGCTGAGACGGGGATCGAAGATGAAACGCGCCCAGCGTGGCTAAAATACCTGTGCAACGAAGTATTCGCCGCAATTGCGAATGGCGTGCCAGTGTACGGCGTATGTATGTATCCGATCGTCAGCCATCCCGGATGGGAGGACGATCGGCACTGTTACAACGGACTGTTCGACTACGCGGATGATCGCGGCCGTCGCGAAGTGTTCGAGCCGCTCGCCACCGAGCTGGCGCGTCAACAACGCTTTGCCGAGGCAATTCTCGCCGGTAAACGTTTTATTGATCGCCGCGAGACAGACGTCTCCGCGCTCGACTGGGCGGCGCACGTGATGGAAAAGCGCACCGACGACAGCCGCACTGCAGAGGCAGCATGAAGTCTTGCGCCGCCCGGCGGCGCGCAAAATGACGGAGTAGTCGCGGTCCTGAAGGATCCCTGCCCCAACAGTTTTGTTTGCCCCAGAGAATTTGGGACACCGCAGCTTTAGCTCGGTGTGTCGGACGCGGCAGCGCGGAAACTGTTTGAAACGGTTTCTTGACACGAGCGAATCAACACCGCGCTGAAGCACAGTGTTAATGAGACGGTTGGCGTCTGACACAGACGCCCTAGAAACGAAGAGTTCACCAAATGTTCACGCGTTTGTCTGCCGACCGAACCATCGCCGAACCATCCGGCACGTTGAACGCCTTTTGAAATTCGGGCATGTTCGCGAGCGGTCCGTTCACGCGAAACTGCGCGGGCGAATGCGGATCGGTGGTGAGCCGCAGCTTTTGATCTTCATCGCGAATCTTCGATCGCCAGATCGCGGCGAATGACAGGAAAAAGCGTTGTTCCGATGTCAGGCCGTCGATCTTTTTGTTGCGTTCCTCCGGGTTTTTGTCGAGCGCCTTCTGCAAGGCGGCGTAAGCGAGCTTCACTCCTCCGATATCCGCGATGTTTTCGCCTTGTGTAAGCTCGCCATTCACATGCTGGCCCGGCAGCGGCGTGTACTCGGAATATTGATCGACGACTGCTTTGCGGCGCTTGTCGTATTCGTCCGCCGATTTCTTGGACCACCAGTCACGCAGGTTGCCAGCCGCATCGAACTGCCGCCCCTGATCATCGAAGCCGTGTGTCATTTCATGGCCAATGACTGCCCCGATTGCGCCGTAGTTTACCGCGTCGTCTGCGCTCGCGTAGAAGAACGGTGGCCGCAAAATGCCGGCCGGAAACACGATCTCATTCATGGTCGGCTGATAATACGCGTTCACTGTCGGTGGCGTCATTCCCCAGTCGGTGCGATCGACTGGCTTGCCGATCTTTTGCAGGTCCCGACCGGCCGCAAATTTTTCGGAGCGCAGCGTGTTCATAACGAACAGGCCGCGATCGATTTGCAGCAATGAATAATCAAGCCACTTATCGGGATAACCGATCTTGACGTTCATCGCGGCGAGTTTCTTGAGCGCTTCCGTTTTTGTCGGCTCATCCATCCAATCGAGCGTTTTGATTCGGTCGGCCAGCGCTTCCTTCAAATTGTTCACGAGTTCGAGTGCGCGCTCTTTCGCCTCAGGCGGGAAATAAAAGCTGACGTACAGCTTGCCAAGCGCATCGCCGATGTCGCCGTCCTCTGAAGTGACGACGCGTTTCCAACGTGGCTTGTTCTGCTGCGTGCCGCGCAGGACTCGCTCGTTAAAATCGAAATTCTCGTCAACAAAATCCTTGGAAAGATATGGCGCGGTCGCGCTGATCAAATTCCAGCGGAGGTATGCCTTCCAATCATCCAGCGGAGTCGATTTGAACAAATTGTTCGCGGCTTTGAAAAACTCCGGCTGATGAACGTTGACGTCCCCCGGCTCAAGAAGGTTGTTCAAGTTGAAATAATCGCTCCAATTCCAGTCGGGCGTCAGGTCCTGCAGCTGTCTCACCGCCATCTTGTTGTAATTCTTGATTGGGTCGCGTAGCTCCACCCGCGTGCGCGATGCTTCGGCCAAGTTCGTTTCCAACGCCATGATCTTCTTAGCGTCTTCGACAGCTTTCTCCGGCGGCTGGCCTAACAAGGTCAGCATCTTCGTCACGTGCGCGATGTACTTCTCGCGCTTCTCTTTCATATCGGCGTCCTGCTTTGTGTAGTAATCTCGATCCGGCATGCCGAGTCCGCCTTGCACCGCCTGTGCGATGTCGTGATTGCTGTCCTTCGCGTCCTGACCCGAACCAAAATTAAAAAATGCATTGATGCCGATGCTGTGCAGGCGCGCGATCTCCTTCAGCACATCCTGTCGGTCTTTCATCGCATCGATTTTCTGGAACTCTTCTGTCAGCGGTGTTGTGCGCGCAGCCTCGACTGCCTTCTCGTCCATCCCGCTCGCGTAGTAATCACCGACTTTCTGTGTCTCCGGCGCAAGCTTCGGGTCGACCTGGGTTTGCGAGGCTTTCTCTGCGATCGTGTGAAGCGCGTCGTTGTTGCGCTCGATCAGCTCATTGAATGCGCCCCATCGGGAATATTCGGGCGGAATCTCTGTGTGTTTGATCCAGTCGCCATTGGCGAACGAGAAAAAGTCGTCGCCCGGTTTTACGGATGAATCCCTGCTGCTGGCATCGAGCGGAGGCGGATTTTGAGATGCTTGTTCCTGCGGCGCTGCAACGGCGGCAACCGAACAAACAACCGAAGTGATGATGGTGATAAATAAT
>QHQV01000012.1 GCA_003219945.1 Verrucomicrobiota bacterium
AATGCCAGACTTGATTTGCCGCTGCCGCTCGGGCCGGTGATGACGGTCAATTTTCCCAGCGGAAGATCGACGTCGATTCCTTTGAGATTGTTCTGGCGTGCGCCGCGAATCTCGACGCAATCATTCCGCGCCAGAGTGATAACCCGCTCTTCGTTCCCGATCTTTGAACCCACTGGAGACAGTTCCAAATTGTGCGGCAGTTCGCAAATTTTCCGGGGAGCGCACGCCGCTGGCGTGCTGCGGTCGGCCGCTGGCCGAACGGTTGAAAAGTGTAGGAAATCCGGTTTCGATATTCCTGCACCACATCGCTCAGCAGAGCGTTGAGAGGTTTCGGCCAGCGGCGGAAAACGGCACGCGGGCCGCGTGCGCTCCCCGTGAACGTGCAGCGCCGCTACAGTTCAAGCCCCGCCGCTAATTGCTCGCGCTGTTTTTGTAATTCTTCCGGCACCACGCCGCCTAACGAATCGAAAAACTCTTTGTGCGCAGCCATCTCTTTTTGCCATTCTTCGTGATCGAGGCCAAGGAGTTCGTCAACGGCATTGTGATCAATGTCGAGCTCCGCCAGATCGAGATCGTGCGGGCTAGGCAGCCAACCGATCGGGGACTTGAGTGCGCCGCCTCTTCCCTGACACCGGTCGATGATCCATTTGAGCACGCGCATGTTTTCACCAAAGCCGGGCCAAAGGAATTTCCCGTCCGAGCCTTTCCGAAACCAATTCACGTTAAAAATCAGCGGCGGATTGGTGAGTTGGTTTCCAATATCTAGCCAGTGCTGAAAATAATTGCCGATGTTATATCCGCAAAAGGGCAGCATCGCCATTGGGTCGCGCCGCACTCGCCCTACGGCACCGGTGGCGGCTGCGGTGGTTTCCGAAGCCATGGTCGAGCCTAAATATACGCCGTGGTTCCAATCGAAGGCTTGATAAACCAGCGGCACGGTATCACTGCGGCGGCCACCGAAAATAATTGCGCTGATCGGCACCCCTTCACCTTTCTCGACGTTCGGATCAAGCGCCGGGTTGTTGCGCATTGGCGTGGTGAACCGGCTATTCGGGTGCGCAGCTTTTTCTTTTGATTGCAGTGTCCAGTCGTTTCCGCGCCAATCAATCGCATGTGCGGGCGGTTCGCCATCTTTGCCCTCCCACCATACCTCACCGTCGTCGGTGAGAGCCACGTTGGTATAAATTGTGTCGTGCGCGATTGATCGCATCGCGTTTGGATTCGATTTATAGCTCGTCCCGGGCACCACACCGAAATAGCCGTTCTCCGGATTGACGGCGTACAAACGGCCATCGCGAATTCGCATCCAGCCGATGTCGTCTCCAACCGTGGTCACCTTCCAGCCTTTGAAATGCGCGGGTGGAATGAGCATTGCGAAATTCGTCTTGCCGCATGCGCTTGGGAATGCAGCAGCGACATAGTGTTTGCGCCCTTCGGGCGATTCCACGCCAAGAATCAGCGTGTGCTCCGCCATCCAGCCCTGTGTTCGCGCCAGGTAGGAACCTATGCGCAAGGCGAGGCATTTTTTGCTCAATAAAACGTTGCCGCCATAACCTGAGCCGACTGAGATGATCGTATTGTCTTGCGGAAAATGACAGATGAACCGGCGCTCAGGATTTACATCCAGCAATGAATGGACGCCGCGATTCCATTCCGCACTCGGATCGTGGCCGAGCCGTTTGAGTGCGATCTCGCCCATGCGCGTCATAATGCTCAAGCTGAGCACGACATATTTGGAATCGGTGATCTCGAAACCGACCTTGGTGAGCGGCGAATCCGCCGGGCCCATCATGTAGGGAATGACGAACATTGTGCGCCCGCGCATCGCGCCCTCGAGCAGCCCCCGAAGTTTCGCATACGTCTCGGCTGGGTCAGACCAGTTGTTCGTCGGCCCGGCTTCCTCTTTTGTTGGCGTGCAGACAAAAGTGAACTGCTCGACACGCGCGACGTCGTTCGGATTCGACCGGTGCAGATACGAGCGCGGAACTTTCTTCTGATTCAGCTCGATCAACACGTCTTGCTTGAGCGACTCAGCGATCAGAAAGTCGTTCTCGCGCTCCGAGCCGTCGCACCAGAAAATGTTCTCCGGTTGTGTCAGCGTTGCAATCTCGTGCACCCAATCGAGCACAGCCTTATTGGTAGGCTTTGCATCACCGATCCCCATGGGCGGGAATATAGCGGGCGCCAGATTCTTCATTGAACGAAACTGCCCATTTTAACCATGAATCCACGCTCGTCGAGCCTACAGCGCCACGATGCACACAGACGAACACCGAAGGAAATACGAAGACAGAATATGAGATCTCCTTCTCTCGTTTCACTTGCGCTAGAACTGTGAGCGGCATTAATTGAAAATATGTTCGGGGTCACCACGTCCGATGATTATCGGCCGGTTGCGTGGATGGGTCGATATCCTGTCGATGTGACCACGATGCTCGTCGGGGTACATGTGGCGGCAGCGATTCTCGCCGCCATTCTGGTAGCATTCGGAGCCGGGTCTGTTTTGCTTTGGTTACAATTCGATAGTGCCGCGATCTGGTCCACCGGCCAAGTATGGCGGCTGTTTACCTATGCCTTCGTCCATGCCCCGTCAGGGCTGCTTTGGTTCGCCATCGAGATGTACCTTCTGTTTGTCTTCGGGCGAGAAGTGGAACGTTTTCTGGGCCGGCGCGCGTACATTGCACTGTATGGTTTTTTGCTGGTCACACCGGCAGCGCTACTGACGATCTGGGGACTCTGGGAACGGTGCGCAATCGCCGGCTCGCCCGAGTTGCACTTTGGAATATTCATCGCGTTCGCCACGATCTACCCGCGTGTCGAATTGTTGCTGCGGATAATGGCGAAGTGGATTGCGCTGATTCTTGCCGCCGTTTACACGTTTCAACTCCTGGCTTATCACGCTTGGAGCGACCTGATGGTGCTGTGGACGAGCATTGGCGTCGCATTCCTTTTTGTCGAACTGAATGGTGCCGGCCCGGAGCTCGCCTGGTGGAATGCAGTGAAAGCACGGTTCGCTTCACGGCCCAAGTATCATGTCCTCCCGAAACCACGAGCGCGCACCGGCGGCAGCCGTTCAGAATCGGAAGACGTTTACACGTCAATCGATCCTATCCTCGACAAGATTTCCAAATTTGGAATCGGAAGCCTCACCGCGAGCGAGCGGCGGCAGTTGGATCGCGAGCGCGAACGGTTGCTGAAAAATCAGAGTAACCTTTAGCCATCGCACTCTGCGCGACGACTGCTGTTAGAATGTTTGGCTTCACCTTGGCACAGCGCGGCGGCTATATTTTGTCCAACTGGGCTTCGATTATCTCGCACAGCACATGAATCACAAGCTGGTGCGCTTCCTGGATCCTGGCTGTCGAGTCGTCTTTAACTAAAAGGTCAATATCTGCGATGCCTATTGTCGATCCGCCGTCCCGCCCCAGAAACGCGATCGTGTTCACTTTGCGCGCTTTCGCTTCTTGCAAGGCACGCACCACATTTTTGGATTTACCGGAGGTGGTCAGGCATATGAGCACATCGCCAGGTACACCGAATGCCGCCACCTGACGCGCAAAAATTTCATCGAAACCATAGTCGTTCCCTGCAGCGGTGAGAATTCCGGTATCACTTGCAAGACAAATCGCCGGAAGTGCACGTCGATCCTTGGTAAAACGCACTACAAGCTCCGTTGCAAAATGGGATGCGTCAGACGCGCTGCCGCCGTTCCCGCATATCAGCAACTTGTTTCCAGTTCGCAAACATTCCCAGATTAGATCTGCGGCTCTCGTGACTTGCGGCTCAAGGTTCTTCAACGATTGCAGCACCCGGACTGAGTCATTAATCGCCCGATTTAGATTTGAAGAAATGGGACTCATCACAAAGAGGTCGTGCGCGATAGAGGGTTCGAACCTCTGACCCCTACCGTGTCAAGGTAGTGCTCTACCACTGAGCTAACCGCGCATGGAAGTCAGAAGTGATAAGTGATAACTGATAGGTGATCAATAATCAGTCAAGCCACACCGTGCTGATCACTTGTGACATCAATACTAGACAACCTGAATGCCTGAGGCGAACATCTGAGTTCCCGTGAGCACACTTTTTTTCAAGCGTTTTCTGAAGCGTCCATTCCAGATCGCGTCGATTGTACCCAGCTCCAAGGCGCTTGTGGAACGCGTCGCGAGCAAAATGGATTTCACGCAGCCGCGCGTGATCGCGGAGTACGGCCCCGGGGAAGGCGTGCACTCGCGTGAGATCGCGCGACGAATGACTCCTGATTCGCATCTGCTCCTGTTCGAGCTCGACGCGGCACTCGCGCGCGCACTGGAACGGCAATTTGCAGGCGATCGTCGCGTGCACGTGATCCATGGCGATGCAGCCTCGTTGCCGTACGAGCTGAAACGCCGCGGATTCGCTTCGTGCGATTACATTCTCTCCGGCATTCCGTTCAGCATTCTTAAGATCGAGAAGAAGCGCGCACTGCTGCGAAAGACGTACGATGCGCTTAAGCCGGACGGCAAGTTTATCATTTACCAGGTCACCAATGAGTTGAAGCAGCACGCCACCGTTTTCCAGCGCGACGAATCGGAATATTTTCTGCAGAATATCCCGCCAATGTTTATCACGGTGTTTCACAAAACACCGTCGGCACAGGGCGGTGGACGCAAGTCCACCAAGTCGAAAAGCCGTTCGCGCCTCGCTGGCGTCGGCGCAGAGCGTTCGGCATGACGGAAAAACACACGCGAATCGAAAAAGATTCGATGGGCGAGATGACCGTGCCCGCCCGTGCTCTCCACGGCGCGTCCACGCATCGAGCAGTTTTGAATTTTCCGGTAAGCGGTTACCGATTTCCGCGGCCATTCATTCGCGCGTTGGGCCTAATCAAATGGGCGGCGGCGAAGGCAAACCAGGATTTAGGTTTGCTCGACTCGAACCGAGCAGCGGCGATCGCCCAAACGGCTGAAGAAGTCGCCGAAGGAAAACTCGACGACCATTTTCCTCTCGACATTTTTCAGACCGGCTCGGGCACGAGCACCAACACAAACGCGAATGAAGTGATCGCGAACC
>QHQV01000013.1 GCA_003219945.1 Verrucomicrobiota bacterium
TTCGTTTGAGTGTCATGGATGCCGTGCGGGCTGTGTCACGCCCAAACACGCGACGATCACCACCACTGCAGCCCCTAGGCAGATTTCACTAACGACATTCCGGCGGATCTGCTGCAGAAAACGGGAGCGAGTTTGAGCTGTCGACGCGCTCGCCTTAATTGCCAGCCGATTTCGAGCGCCGAAGCCGACCAAGATGCCGAACAGCGCGAGCTTAAAAACGAGAAGGCAACCATAACGCGTCGTCACAAGCGCGTGAATAGAACCAACGAGCAACCAGCTGTTGGAAATACCGCTCGCAATCAGAACGCTTACACAACACAGGCTGAGCGTGGAAAATCGGCCGAGTATCAACGGGACGATTTTAGCTATCGCGGAGGATACTTGCGCCGGCGCCAGAAAAATTGCCAACGGGACTAACCCGCCAATCCACGCTCCAGCAGCGCAAAGATAGAGCGCGTCACCTATCAGGCTGATTGGCTGCACTCCGGCAGCTGCGGCGTGGCTGATCCAGGCGAGCGACACGAGAAGAATAAAGCTAAGGAGCCAGAGAGCCAGAATAGCCGGACGCCGTGGCGCGTCGTTTCCAGCCAACCCGGAAACCGCCAACGCCAGGGCCACTGCAATAACACCAAGGCGGAATTGCCAGACATCACCAAAGACGGTTTCAAGCAAGACGATCTTCCACCTGCTGGCAGAGAAAGAGTCCACGAACGACAAGCCAGTGATGCTAACAACTTCCAGCCAAAACCAAAGCACAGCGGAAACAAGCGCTGCGAGCAGAATCCAAACGGCCAGTCGAAGCAAGCTTCTTTCGACCCCACGCAAATCGTTGCACTCTCGAACGCTAGTAAAGCCAAGCACGACGACTTCGAAAGTGAAGCTTCCTGCAATGAGAATTGACGCAGCAATATGAACAGCCCGAGCAACGATGAGCAGCGCGATGAGCATTAATTCCTTCGGTGCCAGCGATGACTAACGAGCAACTCGAAAGGTGAAGTTTCCATTCGTCACGTGCGCATCCACAGAAACTACACGCCATACAACCTTGTAGGTTCCGGCTTCAAGTCGTGGGAGAGAAATGCGCAGCAGCGCGTGGTTCAAGCGATCAAGATGCATATCGCGTTTGTCCACCTCTTTGCCGGACGCGTCGAACACTTGGACCGTGCTCAAGGCTGGTTCGATGTTTTCGGTAAATAAAACCCGAACTTCGCTCGGCGATGTTTGCACCGTGCTGCCCACGGCAGGCTCCGCGCGTTCAAGAAAGGCATGCGCTTCAAGCGTGGCTGAGCCGGCAACAAGGATTGGCAAAAGACCCATGACGACACGTTTCATTTTTTTCCACCGAAAAGCGGGCGACCCAGGGTGTGAGGGAAAAGATCGTCCAGATAAAAATGCAATTGCGCGATGAAGCCGACATCGTTGCCTGTACATGAATTAACCGGGATCATCGCTTCCGCGCCGAGCTGGAAATATTTTCCCGACCAGATGACGCCGGGGTTGACCGTGCCAGTCGTTAGGCCCTGCTGGCGGCGGTTAAGCGGCGTTTCAAAGGCCAATTCGACCAGCGGGATCAGTCGCTCAAACGGCGGATGTAATCCGACGTCCTTCACCTGCTCCTGCAAATAAATGATGCTGTATTCCACTGCGAACCCCCACTCGAGCACATCTGGATGACGCTCGATCTCGATGTCACGCTCGCCTGTCTCGTTTAGCGTCACTGTTCGCGTGCTTGCGCTGGTTGGAATGGCGACACCGACCAGGCCTGTGACGGCAAGCGGCTTCAGAAATGAGACCGTTTCGGGCAGGTCGCCAAATCCTTTGCCAAAAAAAAGCCCCGGCGCCCACGTCGTGAATGAATCGGCGCCAACGCGTTTGTTGCCTGTTCCGCCGATTTCGACCCCTGCGCCTAACGAAAGAATGGTTTCGTGTTCATCGCTTTCGAAGAACTCGTATTTTGCAGCAAGTTCGAGATTGCCAAATCCTGTTTGCGAGGACTCGTGGGGAGGCTTGAGATTGATGACGCTTTCGCCTACCTCGATTCCAAAGTTCGGCGTGATGCGCTTGGCGATGTCCACCGCAACCTCAGTGTCCCGGGTGCCGCCTTCATCAAGTGTGACGATGCTGGACACCGTCGGTAACGAGAGCTCGTCGTTAACGAATGGATCGTCGGTCGAGAGCGTTGCTGGAAAAAATCTGCTTCCGGCGAAACCATGCGCCCGCGCAGTTGTCGGTACAACAAACAAAACAGCGGCGAAGGTGACGATTTTGATCGCGGGTGACTCAAGAGGCTTATAAGAAAAGATTGGTTTCAATTTGGAACTCCTTTCTCTGGCGAAGAAGAATGCGCATCGTGCGCATGTTTCCCCACCGGGTTAGCAGCGAACGGACTGCGACCCGCGCATTCGCACGCCGCAGTTTAATGCTGATGCCTTACGTGGTGGTCAGGCGATAAAGGAGTTCCGCGGCGGCGGAACAGGCGGAGAGTGCCTGATTTCGGAGACCGACAAACTAGTAATCGCGTAATTGAAACGTACGAAGGACTGGACTCGAGTGGTTGCGCTTGCCGGACAGATCATGTCGACCTTCTGCGTCAGAAGTTGGAGATCCGATTTCTTCTCCGCCGTTTTGCCCTTGTTGACGATCTGACAGAGAGAACACGGGTGCGCACCGTCAAGTGTTTTGGCAATTGCTTGGCACAGCGACCCGTTTTTTGAATAATCGACGATCATGGCTGTCCAGGCGATGGATTGGAGCGCCAACCATTGCACACCAATCGCGCAGCAAAGCGCAAAAATCGTGACCGCGCGAGCAATACAGCGAAGCACTCACAAGCGTAGCGACCGATGGTTGACGCGTCAATTCCTCGAACGCTTTCGAAATCGTGAGATTGTTTCGGAGATGAATGATCTCGTCTTCATCACCCTCGTTGTTACGGGGTTTACGGTCGCGTTCCTCCACGCCGCTATCCCTACGCATTGGCTGCCGTTTGTAGTCGCCGCGCGAGCGCAGCATTGGAAAAAGCCGAAGACGCTCGCAGTTACCGGAGTGGCCGGAGCGGGTCACGTGCTTTTCACAATTGCGTTGGGGGTGCTCGTCGTTTGGGGCGGCATGGCGATCAATAGCCGTATCGGTAAGGCCTTTCCAGTAATTGCCGGTGGCGCGCTCATTGCGCTCGGGCTTTTTTATCTTGTGCGGCAGATCAGAAGCACGGGCCACAGTCATTTATTCGGAAGTCATTCACATTACAAGCACGAGCACCATACGCATGATCATCACAAGCACCCGCACGCTCTCGCTCATGAACATGAGGACATGGACCGAGAGGATGACATCGCAACGATTAGGCAACGGTGGTCGCAGCGCCGATCCGACTGGGTTGTTATTGCCGGTTTGTTTGCACTCCTGACCTTCTCACCGTGCGAGGCATTTCTCCCAGTTTTCCTGATCGGCGCAAAATATGGCTGGATTGCGTTCGCCTTGCTCAGTGCGATCCTCGCCATCGGTACCGTCGCCGGAATGGTGGTCTTTACATGGGTTACCCTTGCGGGAGTGGAGAAACTAAGATTTCGCGGTTTAGAAAAATTCGAATCCGGAATTTTGGGCGGCGTTCTCTGTCTGCTCGGCATGTTGATCATCCTATTCGAGCGCTGAAATAATGAATCACGATCACGGCCAGCCTCCGGCGAACTACGACAAAGCGTTCGCCATCGGCATCGCACTGAATCTGAGCTACGTTGTCGTTGAAGCCGTGTTTGGTGGGCTCGCACACTCACTGGCGTTAGTAGCTGACGCGGGCCACAACCTCAGTGATGTGCTTAGCCTTTTGCTGGCTTGGGGCGCCAGTCGCCTCAGCCAAATGCAACCCACGAGACGCTACACTTATGGCCTGCGCAGTTCATCGATTCTTGCCTCACTGATCAACGCGATCATTCTGCTCATCGCGATTGGCGCGATCGCATGGGAAGCAATCCGGCGTTTCAATCAGCCTCAGGAAATTCCAGGCGGCACTGTCATGGCAGTTGCGGCGTTTGGGGTCGTGATCAACGCCGCTACAGCACTTCTCTTCGTGAAAGGGCGCGAGAGCGATCTCAATATTCAGGGCGCGTTCTTGCACATGGCAGCGGATGCTGGCGTCTCGTTAGGCGTAGTCGTAGCGGGTTTCGCGATCAGCCGGACTGGCTTGTATTGGATCGATCCGGTAACCAGCCTCGTCATTGTCGCCATCATCGCGGTTGGCACATGGGGCCTGCTGCGTGATTCGGCGTGCCTCGCTTTGCAGGCGGTCCCACCGCGGATTGACGCTAACAAAGTGAAGGCGTATTTGGCAGCGCTGCCGGAAGTCGTCGGGGTTCACGATCTACATATCTGGCCGATGAGCACAACAGAAACCGCTTTGACCGCGCATCTCGAAATGCCAAACGGCAGTGGCGGCGACGAGTTCTTGCACGACGTTTGCAAACACCTTCACGACCAATTCAAAATCGAACACTGCACGATTCAAATCGAACAAAATGCCGAAGCATGTTCGCTAGCACCAGAGCAGAACGTGTGAAAGCCAATGCGTTTGGAAGCAAAGTGTACACCCGAAAATGTGCATGCTGCCTTGCGGTAGGTTGAATGAGAAGAACGCTTGTTGCGCTGGTTTGCCAATGTTGCCGGGTGCAGTGCGCGCGCGGCCAATGCTTGAGCAATTCAAGCATTGTTGGCGCGACGCCGTAACAAGCGCTCGCTATTTCCGCGAAAAGAAAATTAATCTTAACCTGGGCCTGCTCCTTCGCGGCGCCACGGCAACTTTCCTTCGATTTCCAGTTGGAGTGACAAACTCAGGAACGTGCGGATGAGCACGATTAACCCCAAAACAAGCACATTCTGAATAGTCGGTGCGACGACAACGGTT
>QHQV01000014.1 GCA_003219945.1 Verrucomicrobiota bacterium
GGTCCGTGCAAAATGATCGCGCCGCTGCTGGACGAGATCGCGCGTGAAAAAGCGGGCACACTTAAAATTGCGAAAGTAAACGTAGACGAAAACCAGAGTCTCTCGGCCAAGTACAACATCCGCGCGATTCCAGCACTGCTTTTTTTCAAGAACGGCCAACTGCGCGATCAGGTCATCGGCGTTGCGAGCAAGAAGGATCTGCTCAGCCGGGTGGAAGCACTGGCTTAGGGAATTTTCGCGGAGGCGAAAATTCCAGTGAATCAGCTGTAAGGCAACCGCCTCGGTTGCTGAATCAAAGCGCGCCCGGCGGAGCGCCTGCCCTACAAGCGATGCGCCCGGCGGGGGTCGAACCCACAACCTTTGGCTCCGGAGGCCAACGCTCTATCCAGTTGAGCTACGAGCGCAATGAGAACGGGAATTAGCCACAGATCCCACAGATTTTCACAGATTTTCTGATGGTGTCCTGCTCAAGCTGGTGCTTCGTGCTCGCGATCAAATGCTTGGCGATTTCGGATTGCAAAACCCGTGTCTTCGAATGAGAGTGTCCGCCCGCAGCCGCGCGGCTGGCGACGAATTTATGAATCAGGCCATCGATACCATTGAGAAAGAACAGCAGAAAAGCGATCCCACAGCGTTTTCTGTTGGCGATAGCGTGCGCGTTCACACTCGCGTCGTGGAAGGAGACAAGGAACGAATCCAGATCTTTGCGGGGGTAGTGATCGGCCGGAAGGGTCGCGGCCTCAACGAAACTTTCATCGTGCGCCGCATCTCGTACGGCGAGGGCGTCGAACGAGTGTTCCCCCTGCATTCGCCCCGAGTTGCAAAAGTGGAAGTGGAACAACAAGGCCGCGCTCGTCGCGCGAAACTAAATTATCTTCGCACCCGCAAGGGGAAAGAAGCGACGGCGGTTCGCGAATAAAGCGGGAATTATTTTCTCCACAGATTTCGCAGATTTACGCAGATTTCCAGAGGGAAGTCTGCTCTCAAAAAAAATCTGTGAAAATCTGCGGAATCTGCGGATAACTTCTGCCGATGTCCTATCGGCGTTGCGGATTTCGGTACGAAAAAAAACTCCGCATCACAGGTGTCTCGCGCATTGCGGGAATTGATGAAGCCGGGCGTGGAGCGTTAGCTGGACCGGTGGTTGCCGCTGCGGCGATTCTTCCGGAAAAATTTCGGCATCGTCGTCTGAACGATTCCAAACAACTCGCGCCTGAATTACGACAAGAAATCTATTGCGCACTAATTTCGAATCCCGAAATCAGGTGGACCGTCGGTATTGTCGATTCCATCGAGATCGATCGCATTAACATTCTGCGCGCGAGCCACCGAGCGATGCGCCTCGCGATTGAAGCGTTGCTCGAACCGCCGGACCACGTTTTGGTTGATGGTTTACCGGTGATTCCTTTTCCACTTCCGCAGACGGCAATTATAGATGGCGATTGCATCAGCTTGAGCATCGCCGCGGCAAGCGTGATCGCGAAGGTTACGCGCGACCGGATCATGCGTGACTTTTGCGGGCAATTCCCGCAGTATTGTTTCAGCCAGCACAAAGGTTACGGAACAGAACTGCATCTTTTGAAGCTTCATGAATTCGGCCCTTGCCCGATCCATCGCCGATCTTTCGAGCCGGTGGCGCAACCGCTTCTTGCCTTGGACGAAATCGTCCAAATCCGGTCATCTCCGGCGCGGCGCGCGCGGAGAGAAATTAGCGTGCCGATTCCTCAAGCGTAGCGGTTACAAAATTCTGTTCCGAAATTTCCGCGGGCGTAGTGGCGGCGAAATCGACATTGTATGCCGCGATAACGACACCCTGGTGTCCTTCGAAGTAAAAACCCGGACGCGCGAAGATTTCGGCCGGCCACTGGAAGCGGTCGACCGCGCAAAACAGAAGCGAATTTCACGCGGCGCGCTCGCCTGGCTGCGTATGCTGGAGAACCCGGATATACTTTTCCGCTTCGACGTAGTGGAAGTTATGATGGGTCAAAACGCTGAACCGCGGGTGGAATTGGTCAAGAACGCCTTTCCACTCTCGAAGCCATATTTGTACTAATCCGGAGTCCGCGTTAGGCACTAGACAATCGGGTTGCCGTTGGCAATCGTAATTCTGCGTCATGGCCGAACCCATCCTCGTCGCGAAATCCAAGGAGCCGATTTTTTTGCTGCCTAAAATGGCGAACCGCCACGGCTTAATTGCCGGCGCCACGGGCACTGGGAAAACAGTGACCCTGCAAACGCTCGCCGAAAATTTTAGTGGCCGTGGTGTGGCGGTGTTCATGGCCGACGTCAAAGGCGATCTCGCCGGCTTGAGCCAGGCGGGCGCAAACAATCCGAGAGTCGTCGAGCGGGCGAAGGAGCTTAAGATCGACAGTTTCACCGGCGAAGCTTGCCCGGTCGTATTCTGGGATGTGTTCGGCGAGCAGGGACATCCCGTGCGCGCAACGGTTTCGGAAATGGGTCCGTTGCTGCTGGGACGATTGCTCGACTTAAACGACACGCAGGCGGGCGTGCTCAACATGGTTTTCAAAATCGCCGACGACAACGGTTTGCTCCTTCTCGATCTAAAGGACCTGCGTGCCATGTTGCAGTACGTCGCCGACAATGCCGACCAATTTAAAACTCAGTATGGAAATATCTCTACCGCCAGCGCCGGGACGATTCAGCGCAACCTGCTCGCGCTGGAATCGCAGGGAGCAGACAAATTCTTCGGTGAGCCTGCGCTTAATCTGGAAGATTTGATCCAGACGCAAAGTGGGCGCGGCGTCGTTAACATTCTTGCTGCTGACAAGCTGATGCAAAAATCGCCGAAAGTTTATGCGACCTTTCTGCTCTGGATGTTGTCGGAATTGTTCGAGAATCTTCCTGAAATTGGCGATCCAGAAAAACCAAAGCTGGTCTTCTTTTTTGATGAAGCGCATCTGCTATTCACGGACATCGAGCCAGCAGTTGAACAGAAAATCGAGCAGATGGTGCGACTGATTCGTTCCAAGGGCGTCGGTGTTTACTTCGTCAGCCAGAATCCACTCGATATTCCAGAGATTGTTCTTGGCCAACTCGGCAATCGCGTGCAACACGCTTTACGTGCCTTTACGCCGCGCGATCAAAAGGCGGTGAAAGCCGCCGCCCAAACATTTCGGCAAAACCCGAAATTGAAGACTGAAACCGTGCTTACTGAGCTCGCGGTAGGCGAAGCGCTTGTATCCATGCTGGATGAAGATGGCAGCCCGGAAGTTGTCGAACGCGCGAAAGTTGTTCCGCCACGTAGTCAGGTCGGCGCAATTACACCTGATCAGCGGAAGCAAATCATCGATTCATCGGTGCTCGCGGGCCATTACGAGAACGCGATTGATCGTGAATCGGCTTACGAAAAATTGCAGGCGCGAGCAGGGGAGAAGACCCAAAGCGCGGGCGCACCGCCAGTGACAGGAGGCGAGCCGACAACTGAACGACCGCAATCCTCGGTTCTTGCGGAAGCATTGGGAACTGTGACCGCGGCGTTTCAGCCAACCATTGGGCCGCGCGGCGGTGTTCACGATTCGTTTGCTACTTCAATCGCCAAGAGCGCGATGCGCGCTGCAACCAGCCAGCTCGGCCGCCAAATCGCTCGCGGCTTGCTTGGCGGAATCCTCGGCGGCAGCGGAAGACGGAGGTAATTGTGTCGGAGGTCTCTGACCCCCGAATTTGATGGAGCCACGGCCCTGCGGGCGGTGACTGGACGTCGCACAGCGACATGGCTATAATAAATCGCCGGATGCGCAACGCGCATCCGGCGATCTAAATCCCTCAGCTTACGGCGTTGGCGCAGCCTTCGCTTCTTTCTTAGCTCCCTTGCCCGCTTTCACTTCGATGTCGCTCGCGGACATTGTGTAGGTGACATGGACTTTATCGCCAACTTTGACGTCACCCGTGACTTTGGTGTTCGCGTCGCGATTAATCTCCCAACGGTCTTTCCCCTTCTGCACCACGATCATAGAATCATTCACTTCTAGGACCGGCCCTGTGACCTCGTAAGTCTTCGCACCCGCGGCAAAAGCTGCGCTACTTAGCGCAACGCTCGCGGCGGCCAATAAACTGAGTGGTAATTTTATCTTCATGTGCGGATTAGACTCCACGGGATTCATTCTATTCAAGCGCTTTTGCATCAGGAATGTGGGATTCACCTTCAATTAGGAAAGCAGGAACGCAGGAAAAATTGGTACGGCGCGACCGTCGGGCGCGCCGAGAATGTTCGCTGCCGCAACGCATCTTTCAAAATGCAATGTTGTAACGCTCTAGCGCTTGAAATCATTCCTTCGGCGATTCCTCGCTACCCTTGATCCCAACCCGCAGGACGAGTGGCCAGGTAACGTTTCGTGTTTGCTGGGCGTCACCCCATGCGGTGCGAAGATCATCGATTATTTGCTCCAACGGATCGGTGCCTTTCGCAATGATGAATCGCTGAGTCGAGGACCACGTCCGCAAGTAACCGAGTACATGTTCTAGACTCCAATGCGCCGTCATTTCGAAGTTCGGCAGTTCGATCTTATGAAATGGGAAAGGTAGATCGGCAATTGCTCAACAAGCTGGCGCTCCGCTGGCCAGAACGGGCCGACCACGTCGTAGTAGTATCGATTCACAACGTCATCGACTACCGGTTCAATGTGCAACAAATTGTAAGCTGATGCAGCGAGGACGCCATCGGGTTTTAACACTCGCCGTGCTTCCGTGTAAAAGCGGTCGAGATCGAACCAGTGCAATGCTTGCGCAACCATGATCAAATCGATCGTTTCTGATCCGATGCCGCTGTTCTCGGCGGGTGCAACACGATACTCGACTATCTTATGTGACTGCGCGTTCGCGATCTGCTTCTCA
>QHQV01000015.1 GCA_003219945.1 Verrucomicrobiota bacterium
ACAAGCGCTAGTGAAGAACAAGTTCCGGGGCGTCTCAGTGTAGTCGATGCACAGCATGATTTCCGAGGACAAAAATGGACGAAAAACAATCGGACCTCGTTGCCAAGGTACCACACGTAACATTTCTATTCTGGATCGTTAAGATCTTTGCGACAACGCTCGGCGAAACCGGCGGCGACGCCGTGAGTCGGCGCGATGATCAGCCATGCCCAAGCCTGCAAGAGAACAGAGACCGCCGATAGGCGTAATCGCTCCAAGGCAGCGAACACTGGTCAATGCCATTACATACAAAGCGCCACTAGAAATCAGAATACCAGCTAGGGCTTGCGTGGAATTCCTCGCATCGTTTCAATAGGCGTTTTGATGTGAGAGCCATTTTTCAGCCTTTTGTTCTGCTACTTCTTTCTTCTCGGTAAGGTCTCTACCTCAATTGCGGTGATCTTGCCTGTTGTCGCATCTACCCAAACGTCGGTAAGGTCTTTCTTTGGCGGCTGTGCAATGTCGACCGACCAGATCAGCACCCCGTTCTCTTTTTCAAGCGCAACGCACTTGATCGCGCCACGCTTAACTTTAGCCAGTGCAATTTTTTTGGCCTGATGTTTCGTGACGCGCGCTTGTTTAAGCAGTTCCGTTTCACTTTCCTGTGCCCATAAATTGAGGGATGTCCAGCTCATGGCGAGGCGAAGCCGACGGAAGCAGAGCTAATCAATCAAGCGAAAGTGAAAAGGAATGAGGCGCAAAGAATTGCACTGAAGCAAGCGCCGCAAGGCACAATCAAGAGCGCGGAAATCGAAAATGAGCGGGGCAAACTCGTTTGGTCTTTCGACATTTCTATCCCAGGTACGCGTGACATCACCGAAGTGCTGGTCGATGCAAATACCGGCGCGATCCTGAGCGTTGCCAAGGAAACCCCGAAGCAACAGGCCGCCGAGGCGAAGGCAGAGAAGCAATAATAATAGTTCGGTTGCCGATTCTGCCGGACTTTTTCAGCGCGACGACTACAAAGGGCGTTGTATCGTGCAGCCTACGTGCGCTCGATAACGAAACGCCCGATTGCGATCGCGTGCTTTTTGTCATTGCTTGGGCCCGTGTCGCGCGATCAGAAGGACCATTTCTGACCCGCTCACTGATACGCTGCGCGTTCCGGTTTCGCGTATTCGCGGCCCCGAAATCCCGTCGCAGATTGTGGATCTTCGCCAAGGCATTGGACCGGACGAAGCAGCGACCATTGCACTTATTCAAATCCAGCGCTCCGGGCGATTCGGGATCGTCGCGGACTCGCGGCTGCGCAACTGATCCAGGCCGGAATCCTGCCGAATCCGGTCGTGTCGTACGCACGCGATTTCGTCACCGGCGGAAACACGGTGGGAACAACTACCGGTTACAATTTCACTGCGGCCTGGGAATTCAGCGCGCTGATTCCGTTTTTGCCAAAACAAACTGCCGCGCGAAAAAATTTTCGTTCGGTGGACTTAGATGTCGCGTGGCAGGAATGGCAGATTGCCATGAACGCGCGCATGGCCGTTTATCGTGTGCTCGGGCTGAACGCGGAAGTCTCGCAAGCGCTCGAGGCAACGGAAGGTTTGCAGCAGAGCACGGACGCGATGCGGAAAGCAGTTGAGGCGCATGAAAAAACTGTGCTCGATCTGGCGGCGGTCGAGTCGGCCAGTCAGGATTCGCGCGCAACCATGCTTTCGCTACAGCAGGAACTTGAGAAACAGCGACTTGGCTTGAACAAAATTCTCGGAGTGGAACCCGATGTAAAAGTCGCTTTGCATTCCGGTTTAAGTTTGCCGAGCCGTCTGGGTCCGCCGGCGCAGCACGATCTGTCTGACAATCTCGAATGGCGGCGCCTCGATCTTCTTGGATTGCAACATGAACTCGAGAGTCAGGATGCGACGGTGCGCGCGGCCATCCTCGCCCAGTTACCGAAAATGTCGGCCGGGTTTGTGAAGGCGAGTGACACAACCAATGTGCACACGACCGGCTTTATCGTGGCAGTCGATGTTCCAATATTCGATCGTAACCAGGGAGTCATTGCGAATGAGCGCGCCACGCGTCAACGATTGCGCGATGAATACAACCAGCGCGTCTTTGAAGCGCGCTCCGATATTGCGACCGCCATCGCCGACATTCGTTCGTTAGATCGACAAATAGCGGCCGCGGAAGAAGCACTTCCGGTTTTTGAAAGGTTGGTAAGCTCGGCCGAAAAAGCGGTGGAGGAACGTAATACCGACGTGAACATGAAACTTCCCGCGGCGGCGGGTCATTTTCTGCCGTTGGCAACTACGACCTGCTTTGTGTCTGGTAGATACAGAACTCCTTGCGGTTCGTGGACCCCAGTCACACTTCGCAGGCGAGTCCCGTTTTTAGGTCAACGACTTCGAGTGTGTCGTTGACTTTTGCGGCTATGAAGACTCGCTGCCCAACTAGATCAATCGCGACATGGTCGAACTTCCCTTTCACGCCCGGCAGGGGGATGCTCTGCTTTAAGATCAGCGGTGCTGCGTCGGCCCGATGACTTCCGTTTATCGCGACTGAAACACTTAATAACGAGAGGAATATTGCTAGTCTCATCATTGTTCGCTGAGTAGCTCTTTCCTCATGGTTCTCAAGAACCGCAATTATCTCCCAGCGGTTACTGCGCTTAATTAATTACGACTCCCATGCGGCATCGCATCGCGGCATGTTTGCCTGACACTTTGCTCGGTTGAGGTGTCGCCCTGCATGCGGTCTGAGTCGTTCGCGATTGGCAACGTCATGCAAAATTCAGTCCACTGGCGATCGGAACGCAGAAGTGTTACGTCTCCGTTATGCGCGCGCGCGATCTCACGCGCGATGCTTAGCCCAAGACCATGCCCCGTTGCTACGTCTCCGCTGAGGGAATCCCCGCGATAAAAGCGATCGAAAACCTTTTCTTTTGCTTCGCCAAAAATTCCATCGCCGTTGCTCCGGATGGTAATTACCGCAGTTTCCCGGTCAACCAAAGCCGATATAACCACAGCTCCACCGGCGCGGTTATATTTGATGGCGTTGTCGATCAAGTTCATCAACGCTCGGCTGAGTAATCGCCGATCCCCACGCACGCGGAGTTCGGAAGGCAAATTGCATTGGAGAGTAAGGTTTAGCGGGAGGGCGAGAATCTCAGCATCCTCCCGGAGTTCGCGTACGAGTGAGGTTAGATCGACGGTTTCTTGCTCAAGTGCCAGATGGCGATTATCGGCTCGGGAAAGAAAGAGAAGCCCATCGACAATCTGCGAGAGCTGTAAACATTGCTTGATTACGTTCGCACAAAGCTCGCGTTGATGCGGGGCAAGATTTGGAGTGTTCAACGCGGACTCCGCTTCCGCACGCATGAGCGCCAGGGGTGTTCTGAGTTCGTGAGAAGCGTCTGACGTAAAGCGAGTGACCTGGTCGAAGCTCCGCTGCAAGCGATCGAACATCCCATTCAGCACAGATGTTAGATTCGCGATCTCATCCTGCGATGACGGTGCTGAAAGCCGCTGGTGAAGGTCCGACGCGGAAATTGTTTCTGCTTGCGCGGCGATCGCTTGAACTGGCGCCACCGCTCGCTGCGCGACCCACCAGGCGCCAAACCCCACGGCAACGATGACCACCGGCAAGGCGGCAATGTATGCTACGAGCAGCTCTGCAACAGTCTCGGTGATTTCCTTTGTTTCACCGCCGATACCCAGGACAATTCCGTCCTGATGAAACACGCCAAACCGAAGGGCACGCCCATTCCAGGCAATATTTTGCAGCTTGGGCGTCCCTGGCATGAGAAAAGCCGGTCCTTTCTCGAGCTCCTGTGAGCGATAGAACACGTGGCTGGCATCGTTGCGAATCTCGAGATAGCGCAATCGCTTTGATTGATCGAATAATGCTTCGACGCTTCGCCGGTCTCGCCAGTCCACGGGCTGTTGTTTGACGGCGAGAAAAAAATCGCGCGCCTCTGCTTTGATATCCTTGTCCAGATTTTCGAACAGCTCTTGCCTCAAACTCCAAGCTGCACCAGCGGCGAACACTACGAGAGCAACCGAAACAACGCCGACCGACCAAAGTGTGACTCGGGCGCGCAACGTTGCTAGCTTCATCGGTCCTCCCGCATCACGTAGCCGGCGCCTCTGATCGTGTGCAGCAATTTGGGTGAATAACCCTCATCGATTTTGCGCCGCAAACGCTGAATACAAACCTCCACGACGTTAGTGCCCGTATCGAAATGGTGCTCCCAGACGTGTTCGCAAAGCGCCGTCTTTGTGATGACACGCCCCGCGTGAGCCATCAAATACTCCAGCAGGGCGAACTCACGATTCGTGAGTTCGATCTTCGCGGCGCCTCGCATCGCCTCGCGGTTAACCACGTTCAAAGATAGGTCTGCGACTTGCATGATTGTGGTATGCTCGCCCGAAGCTCGACGCACCAGCGCCCGTACTCGCGCGTTGACTTCATCGATTGAGAACGGTTTCGGTAGGTAGTCGTCGGCGCCGAGGTTCAAACCTTCAATTCTTTCATTTACATTTCCGCGCGCGGAGAGAAGCAGGACTGGCGTGTTCACGCGCTGACGGCGCATCTCGCGCAAGACACTGAGCCCGTCGCGTCCTGGCAACATGATGTCGAGTACGACCGCATCGTATGCCTGAGTGAGAATTTGAGCGAGCGCCGCGCTACCGTCGTGCACGAGGTCAACCACCAGATTCTCCTGCGCGAGGCCGTTGCGCAGAAAGCTTCCGAGTTTCTTTTCGTCTTCGACGACCAGCACTCGCATCCCCAAGAATTTAAGTGAAAGCGCTAGGCGGCGCCAGGCTGGGAACGAAAATAACAAAAATGTAAGCGGGGCGCGGCCTTCTCCGACAGCTTGATCAGCTTAGATTTCCGACATGAAAGATGCGCGCTGTTGCGTCGTTGCGCGCTCTCCTACTGCGCGGTATACCGGGTGCTCAAGGAAGCGGTATGACACTCGCTTTAGTAAGCCGGATAGAAACTACAGTCTTTGCCTGATTGACCCTCAGATGACTCTTTCTTGTCGCACTCGTTCTGCATTAGTCTGGGCTGCACTCTCATTCGCGATTGGCGGCATCTGTAATCGGATCATCATTCGGTTAGTTGCTTTTGGTGGATTAGCAGCCTTCTCACA
>QHQV01000016.1 GCA_003219945.1 Verrucomicrobiota bacterium
CGATTTCCACCGCATCACCGACGTGATCGGAATGACCGTGAGTAACCAGGATGAGATCGACGTGTTTAAATGCGGCAATTTCCCGCTTCGCGTTTTCGAAAACAGGATTCGAGAGCCACGGATCGACGAGCAGAACTTTTCCGCTCGGGGTCTCAATCTTGAAAGCCGACTGACCGTACCAAGTGAGTTGCGTATCCATGGAATCATCAAATCGAAAACCTTTGGTCTAGCAAGAGAAACGCCGTTTCGAGGATTAGTTCGTCATTCGACATTCGCGTTTCATCATTTTACCTATGATTCGCGTCATGAATCACGTTCACGCGCATCGGCACATTTCGAAAAGTCACCCGCACATGGCGCAGTTAATCAGACGCTCGCGGCGATATGAAATCACGCCGGCTGTCTCGGTGCGCCCGTTCGATGCGTTGGCGGAATCGATCGTTTACCAGCAACTAAGCGGGAAAGCCGCCGCAACAATCTGGGGGCGGGTCCGCGCACTTTATGGAAAAACAAAATGGCTCGATCCCGCAAAAGTTGTCGTCACACCCGATGAGAAGCTTCGCGGCGCCGGTCTTTCGCGCTCCAAAGCCGCGGCTATAAAAGATCTCGCGGCGAAGACGATCGACGGCACTGTGCCATCCGGACGCGCGCTTCTCCGAATGAGCGACGACGAAATCATCGCGCGTCTTACGCAAGTGCGCGGTATCGGTCGCTGGACTGTCGAGATGCTTCTGCTGTTTGATCTTGGTCGGCCGGATGTCTGGCCGGTCGCCGACTATGGGGTGCAGAAGGGTTTCGCCAAAACTTTTCGCAAACGTAAACTTCCCACAGCGAAACAGCTGATGAAGCAGGGCGAGAAGTGGCGGCCGTATCGCTCTGTTGCAGCCTGGTACTTCTGGCGAGCGCTGGATGATAACCGTTGAAGCGTTGAAGGTTGAAAGCTTGAATCTGCTAACCATCGCTTGTCATTCTGAGCGAAGCGAAGAATCTCTGATTTCGAACGGGTTCGCTTCCGCCATAAGCTGTCGATCAGAGATGTTTCACTTCGGTAACGTCACAAAAAGAGTCCTCTTCAACCCTCGAACTTATGGACCGTTTAACCTCCCAAAACGCGCATTTAACCTTGCGCTCCGCTGCGCGCCTTCATAAAACGGGCGCATTATGGCGATGATTCATATTAATCGGGGCACTACGAGTCTGGGTGTTTTCTCCGAGCAAGAAGTTCGCGAAGGGCTGACCGCTGGCCGGTTTGCGGCAACCGACATCGGCTGGCGCGAGGGTATGGCCACTTGGCAGCCGCTGTCGCAGTTCCCAGAGTTTGGAGGCGCCGCTGCACCTGCCGTCCCGCCTGTGCAATCGGGCGCAACTCCGACTTCAACAGCCGTCGCGGGACGTACCGGCCTGCCGTGGGAGCACCGGCAAGAGCGCGGCTTCTTCAACGCGTTCATCGAGACGCTGACAATGGTGCTTACTCGTCCAGCTGAAGCATTCAGTGTGATGAAGCGCGAAGGCGGCCTGGGCGAGCCGCTCATGTACGCGCTCATCGGCGGATGCTTGGGCGGGATCGTGGCGTTTCTGTTCACGCTCGGTTTCCGATCGATTGGCCTCTTTGCAGACCGCGATAGCAGTCTTGCCGCGATAACCGGGATGGGAATCGGCTCGGTTGCTATGATCGTCTTGCTGCCTCTGTTCATCGCGATCGGGCTTTTTATCGGCAGTGGGATCGTGCATCTCTGCTTAATGATCGTTGGCGGCGCTAACCAGCCGTTTGAAACCACTTTTCGGGTAGTGGCTTTTTCTCAAGGCTCCGCTGGTCCTTTGCAGATCATACCGATTTGTGGTGGATTGATATCCGGCGTTTGGGCACTCGTGTGCAACTGCATAGGGTTAGCGCGCGCTCATGGAACCGACACCGGCCGCGCTGTTCTGGCAGTTTTCCTTCCGCTGATAGTTTGTTGCGGCGGCGGAGTACTCATCGCATTTATGTTTATGGGCGCCTGGACCGCGTCGCACCATTAGTGGTTAGCAAATGCAGCTTTCTGTTCGGCGGCTTGCTACGGGCGAACTTGACCATGAATTAATTTGGTTGAGCGCTTCGGTTTTATCGCTCGGGTTTGCAGCTGTCTGGCTAACGCTTGGGTTGCCGTGGCCACACTGCGTGTTTCACTCCCTTACCAACCTGCCTTGCGTCACGTGCGGAATGACGCGGTGCGGCATTCAGTTTTTTCACGGCCATTTTCTTGCGGCGTTGCAATGGAACCCATTCGTGTTCGCGGTTCTTTGCGCCGTTATTGGTTTCGACGCATACGCGCTTGCAACAGTCATCGCGCGCACGCCGCGACTGCGTATCCATGTTTTCACGCAGCGTGCGAAAACATTTTTGCGTGTCTCAGTCATCTCTGCGCTCGCGCTAAACTGGATTTATTTGCTGCTTCACTGGCGCAATTTTTAGAATTTAGCGCATGCGTTCCGCTTGCGGTTGAAAATGTCGCAAGACGGAGGCTCGCGCTACTTTCCATCTATGGCTAATTTGGCGCGATGCGAATCATGGTGACAGGCGGCGCCGGCTTTATCGGGTCGCATCTTGCCGAGAAGCTGCTCGCTGTCGGGCATGAAGTCGTCATCCTGGACGATTTCAATGATTTTTACGATCCGCAGATCAAGCACGCGAATATTGCTGGTTTCGCAAAAGACCTAACCGTTTGCCGCGTCGATCTTCGAGAGAACGACTCGGTGCGAACTGTGTTGCGCCGCGAAAAACTAGACGCCGTCGTGCACCTGGCTGCGCGCGCTGGCGTTCGGCCCTCGATTCAATCGCCGCGGCTTTATTACGACACGAACGTCGGCGGGACGTTGCATCTTCTCGAGGCAGCACGCGTGACGGGAGTTCAGCGATTCATCTTCGCTTCGAGCTCGTCTGTGTACGGCGCTTCAAAGACGATCCCATTTTCCGAGGAGGAACATCTCACTCAGACACTTAGCCCCTACGGCGCCACGAAAATAGCAGGCGAATTTCTTTGCTCTACATATTCGCACCTTTACCAGATGCGCGTTATCGCTCTGCGGTATTTCACTGTTTACGGCCCGCGGCAGCGTCCGGATTTGGCAATCCATCAATTCACCCGGCGCATTTACGCACGGCAACCGATCGATCAATTTGGGGATGGAAGCACGCGTCGCGATTACACCTACATTGACGATATCATTCAGGGCACCATCGTCGCGCTCGATTACGATGGTGCACTGTATGACGTCTTTAATCTGGGCGAGAATCAGACGGTTCAGCTGAAGGACCTGATTTCGGCGATCGAAAATGCCGTAGGGAAAAAAGCAAAAATCAATCGCCTCGCGGAACAACCCGGCGATATGCCGCGTACATATGCGGACATTTCGAAGGCGAGAAAATTGCTCGGATACAATCCGACAACGAAGTTGAGCGAAGGCTTGCCCAAATTCGTTGAGTGGTTTCTGCGTACCCAAAGAGCGTCGCGTGCGGATTGACGCGCCCTACCAATAATTACCAACATCTTAGTGGGTACGGCCGGCAGTCCTCTGCACGCCCATCTCATTTCGCCCGGCACTGAATTACCCATTTGCCCATAGCTGTTGTAATCTCGGCTTGTGATTTCCAAACTGCGTTTCGAGCAGCGCGCCTGTTTTGTTGCCGGCCAGGCAAAATCCGGCACCACACTGTTGATGGCGCTGCTCGACAGTCATCCCGAACTACTCGTGTTGCCCGAGGAAACAGCCTATTTTCCCACGGTCCTAACCAAATATGCGCCGCGCGGTCGCCGGGCGCAGTTTGACTATTTGACCGAACAGTCGCTCTCCAACGTGCTGTTCGGCGGCCCGTGCAAGTGGGGCAAACGCAATTACGCGACATTTCCTCGCGAGAAATTTCTCCAGATGTTTGAGCGCGCGGCATTCGATCCTGCGAACGCGCAGGAGGATTTATTGGTGCTCATGGTGAAAGCGTACGCGGCGACTCTTGGGCGTTCGCCTGATACAGTCACGCGCTGGGTGGAGAAAACTCCGGCCAATCGTAATCACGTCAGCGCGATCGTCAGTCTATTCCCGCATGCAAAAATTCTGATCACGTTGCGGGACCCACGGGCGATTCTCGCCGCGCAAATCGCGCTGGAGAGAACGCGGCAAACCGGACGCTTCTCGACGTACTACGTAATCGCGCATTGGCGGGTCGCAGCAAAACTGGCCAGGCGCGTCCGCGACGCGAAGGTTCCCGGGCTCGTGGTCCAGTACGAACGGCTGGTGCATGAACCAGCCAGGACGATGGAGGAAGTGTGCGGGTACCTCGAGATCGAGTTCGATCCGGAGACAGTGTTGACGCCGACGAAAGTCGGTCGGTTCTGGAGCGGCAACTCCGCAGCCCGCATGAACTTTTCGCAAATCAGCACCGAACCTGTGACACGCTGGGAACGCGAGCTTTCCAAGGATGAGATCGGCTGGGTGGAATGGCATTGTCGTGATCTGATGCCGGAGTTCGGTTACGAACCCAGGCTGAGCCGGCGCGAATTGCGTTATTTTGTTAGGCCCATTCGCGGCGAGCGCCCGCGCGAGTATCTCAAATCGCGAGCGTATTCACTGCGCGACGATTGGATTCGAAGCGCAGTCGAACGCGTCTAACTTGCAATGTCGTCGTAAGCAAGCCATAATGAGCGCCAGATGTCGGGAATCTTCTTCGATCTTCCGAGCGTCCGGTTCCTACAACGACTCAGATTTCTTGAACTGATGCTGCAAACGTTCGCGGCATCACTGTTTCGTTCGTTGAGTGCGCCGGCTTGCGCTTCGAGACGAGTCCATTCCCGGTATGACGAGGCGGAGTTTCCATCGGCGTCGCAGAGTGCTTGGAACGAGTTTGACTCGGCTCTCGATGAGTCGCGCGCCGCGGACGGTGTCCCGAACTTTTTCGGGGCGCTCCGCCCTTTTGACAATTGGAAAACAGTTAAGGATCAACATGAACTCTTATTCATCCGGAAGACGCCCACGCCGCGCGCGGTGGCGGCCGCCGCAGAGGAAATCAGGAACGCTTTCGGGGACCACAGGAACCGGCGAAGACTCAGAAAAAAACATTTTGGCAGCGGCTCGCCGAATTTTTCGGAAATGGCGGCGAGAAAAAGAAAGAGCCGGCACAACCGCGCAATGGCACGCAGCCATCATCGCGACCTGCGCGCAAGCCAGAACGGGTTGAAGTCACGTCGCCGCGTCTCTACGTTGGCAATCTGTCGTTCGACGCCACCGAGAGCGATCTCTTCGAATTGTTCAACGGCGTTGGACACGTGCAAAATGCAGAGGTCGTAAGCTATCGGCACAACCAGCGCTCGAAAGGTTTTGCGTTTGTACAAATGCAAACCGTCGAAGAGGCGAAACGCGCGGTGGAGGAATTGCACGACAAAGAATTTCTCGGTCGCAGGCTTGTCGTAAGCGGCGCGAAATCCGATCAGCATCAGCCGCGTTAAGCGTTCAGCCTCCGCATTCGCCGAGAATCGTAGGTCGGCGCTCTGCGCCGACCGAGCGGCGATTCTATCTCTTAATCTCGAGATAAGCGCGCGCCTCGATGTGATTCGTCCCCGGCTGGAACTGTTCGACGCGCATTTGTCTCAAAAACCAGCGGCCCTCGATTTTTTGCGCGGATACTACCTCAAAGCGTTTGATCGCATCAATGCGCCGGTCGCCTTGTCCACCCACAGCAACACGTTCGAATACGGCGACTCACGCGAAGGCGCGCGTAACTGCAGTTTCCAACATTTCCGGGTACGGACATTTTCCTCGCCTAATACGCGCGCAGTGGGCCAGTACAGAAATTTGAAGGCAAGATCCCCGTACGTCACGATTTTGCCGCGAATTTTTTCCTGGAGCTTCGACGTCCCCACTTTTTCCGTTCCAGCGTCACTCACCAGTTCGAGCCGTGAGCTGTTTTCGCCGAGCCGCAACTCAAGAGTTTCATCCGGGTTTGTGAATGTATACCGGATCAAGGGCCCGTTCTGCATCAGGCGAAATGGAATCACCATGTCCTCCTGACGAAGCTGCCCTTGCAGATCGATCTGCTGGCGCGATTCAAGCATACGAACTGAATCGAGAATCTCTTTTGCGGACGGCGGAGGCTCGGCGGACATGCACCGCAAGGCGAGCATAAGAAAGATGATGGACGTCGTACGCATGGACGCGATTCGTTAGACGGTTACATCGTTACATCGGATTTGCGATTCAAGGATTTAACGGTTCACGATTTAACGATTTGACATTGGAAGCCCGTTCGTGCTTCGCCATTCGCTCGCGGTTGTCTATTAGCAGCCTAGCGGGTAAAACTTAAATCCGATTGCTCCCTATCGCATGGACCAGTCCCTTTTTCACGCCATTAACCAACAATGGACGAGTCCGGCTCTCGATTTGTTCATGGCGGGTTTGAGCGATTCCCAAATTTGGATGCCGTTTCTGATCGCCATTGGAATTGGCACGCTGGTTTTTGGCGGGTTCAAAGCGCGCGCGTTGGTCATCTGCCTGGTCAGCTCTGTGGCAATCGCGGGATTGGTCACGACTGCATTGAAATCTAACGTAGGCCGTCATCGACCGAAACACGTCCAGAGTGTTCGTATGGTGCAACTACAAAAGGCCCGGCCAAAGTTTCTTACCCTCTGTAAAAAACCGGTCATTCGCTTTTCTGATTCCGCCG